>JAGYNF010000003.1 GCA_018400215.1 Cyanobium sp. M55B138
TGGTGGCGGCTAGCCTCACAAAATGTTGTCCAGAGTGGGGCCAAGTTCATGAGCGCTTGGCGGCAGAGGTGGGTGATGCCGTTTTGGCGGGCCTATCGACTGTGGTTGCGGCATGACTGTGTGGATCTGAGTGCGGCCTTCGCCTACCACGGTCTGCAGTCTGTTTTTCCGCTCTGCCTGATCGCCCTCTCGATTGCCTCCGGCCTGCTGGGCCGCCAGGAGTCCCTGCGGGATCGCCTGCTGGAGCTGGTGGCAGGCGTTGTGCCGCCAGGGGTGTTGCCCGTGGTGGAGACGGGGCTGGATCGCTTCCTCCAGCAGGGGGCCGGTGCTGGTTTTGTGGGTGTGCTGACCCTTGCCCTCACCGCCACCAATGCCTATCTCACCCTGCAGCGCGGGGCAGATCGTCTCTGGTTCCATCGCCCCTGGCTCGTGGCCACCAAGTTGCCGTGGTGGCGGATCGGATGGCGTTTTGTGCGGCTGCGGCTGAAGGCCCTGGCCTGGGTGCTGCTGCTCGCGCTGTTCATTGCGGCGGATCAGTTCCTTGTGCGTCGCCCCCTGTTCGCCATGGGGCCCCTGGGGCCATGGTCCTGGTCCCCCGGGGTGACCGTTTTGGTGTCCCTGCTGCTGGCGGTGGCGGCGTCGTGGCTGTTGCTGAAAACCCTGCCCTCCACACCCCTGCCCTGGCGTGCCTTTGGGCCTGGTGCCCTCTGCCTCGGGCTCAGCATCAACCTGCTGAACCTGGGGATCACGGCCCTGTTGGTGCCCCTGGGCCTGCGCTTTCAGGCCTATGGAGTGGTGGGGGGCGTGCTGTTGCTCACCCTCTGGATCTGGCTGATCGGCGTGTTGATCTACTACGCCCAATGTCTCTGTCTGGCCTATTGGCGCCCCGGCCAGCGCCGATCGATCAGGATGGACTCCTAGCCCTGCCGCCATGCAACGCCCCCTGCCCTGGTTCTGGATCGGCCTGCTTCTGCTCATCCTGGTGGTCCCCACCCCGGCGGGGCGCCTGCTGCTTGACCTGGTCGGCGGGCTCACGCTCACGCTCCTGGGCTTGCCGCTGCTGCTAGGCACCGCCGGTTTCCTCACCTGGCAGATTCGGCAGCGCCGTCTGCGCACCTGCCCGGCCTGTGGATTTCGCGCCATTGGCTTGGAACAGTGCCCCGCCTGCGGCTCGCCCTTCGACCCCAGTTCCGGCCTCGGGGGGGGAGCTCCAGCTGGGGCTCCAGGGGTGGATGCCAGCACGGTGACGATCGATGTGGAGGTGATTCAGGACAGCGATTGAGCGGCCATTTCCCGCAGGCGGCGTTCGCGCAGATAGAGGAACAGGGGTGCTCCACAGGCAAAGGCGATCGTGACGCAGCTCAGCAGCACCCAGCCGAGGCCACGCATCTGCAGCCGCCGGCTCTCGCTCACCATCCAGATCACCACCGTTGTGGCCCCAATCGCCAGATCGCGGGAGAGGGAGCTGGCCGCCGGATTGGCATTGGCCAGTTGCACAAAGAGACCCAGATCAAAGCTGGGGCCATAGGCCCGGATGAAGTCGAGATTGGCGAGCCAGGGCAGCACGGCACCGGCCACGGCCAGACCCAGGTAGAGAGCCTGCAGAAGCTGGCGCGATCCTTGGGGCTGGGGGGCTGGGGCGCCTGGGGAATTGGCTGGTGAAGCTGCTGGTGAAGGTGATGGGGGCGTTGTCATGGCTGGCAGGCGGTGGATCCCGGCTCAGGTGGGATCGGCATCCGGTTCATAGCGAATGGGGTTGCTGGTCGGGTCCGTCACGTCGTGCCAGACCAGCACCTCCTGTTCCACCTGGTCGAGGATCGAGCTGCAGCGTTGGGCGTAGGCCTGCCCGCGCTGGTAGAGGCTCGCCATCGCCTCCACATCCAGGTCGCTGGCTTGCAGCTCCGCCAGCACCAACTCCAGGGCCATGCGGGCCTGGTTGTAGCTGAGGTCGGCAGCCCCCCCGTCGCCATCGCCAGTGGTGGACCGTCGACTTTTGGCCATCGGCAGGCGGCGTTGGCGCGGGCCCGCTCAGTCTGGCCCCTTCCGGGCTTGGGCCCGCAGCTCCCCCACCACCGCGTCGGCGTGTCCGTCGACCAGGTCGATGCCGATGCGCATGCCGATCTCGAGATCCGCCAGCCGGCGCACCAGCGACCCATCCGGATGCCGCACCAGGGAAAAGCCCCGCTCCAGCACGTGCTGGGGAGACAGGGCCCGCAGCAGGCGGCTGGCCTGTTGCAGCTCAAGGCGCCGCTGCTGCAGCTGGTCCTTGGGATGGAGATGCAGCAGACGCTGCCCCAGCTGCCCCAGCCGTTGGCGTTCCCCCTGCAGCCGCAGCGCCACCAGTTGATCCAGGTGTCGCCGCTGTTGCTGGAGGGCCAGCTGCACCTGACGCCTGTCCGGCAGCACTGCCACCACCGCGGCGGTGGGGGTGGCGGCGCGGTGATCGGCCACCAGATCGGCGATGGTGGTGTCATCCTCATGGCCGATCCCGCAGACCACGGGAACGGGTAACTGGGCCATGCAGCGGGCCAGCTCCTCCCCGTCGAAGACGCTGAGGTCCTCGCGGTTGCCTCCGCCTCGGGCCAGCACGATCGCTTCGATGCCGAGCGCCGCGGCCCCCTCGCCGAGCCGTTGCAGTGCTGCGCAGATCTGCGCTTCCGCAGCCCCCTGCACCGGGATCGGAACCACCAGGATGCGGGTGGCGGGCCAGCGTTCCCTGGCCGTGCGCAGCATGTCCGCCAGGGCGGAGCTGGGCACGCTGGTGAGCAGGGCAATCCGGCCGGGGGCTGCAGGCAGGGGGCGTTTCCGCTCGGGGTCAAACAGGCCCTCGGGGGCCAGCAACTCCCGCACCTGCTCAAAGCGGCGCAGCACACTGCTGAGGCTGGGCCGCAGGTCGAGCACCTGCACACACAGGTTGGCGCGGCTGGCCCAGAAGTTCAGCTTGGCCACGACGACAACCCCATCGCCGTCCCTGGGCTGCATGGTCAGCTTGGCCAGTTGGGAGGCCCAGACCACGGCGGAGATCGAGGCCTGACCATCGACAAGCGTCATCCAGAGGTGGCCCTTTTTGAGCTGGGGCCGGCTCACCGTGGCCTCCAGCAAAAAGCGGGGCGCAAACCCCCGCTCCAGCAGGCTGGCCACCGCCGCATTCAGGCTGCTGACGCTGTAGCGGGGCAGGTGCAGCCGGTCGGATTCAGGCAGGGTCACCGCTGCAGTTGGCGAGCCCCTTCAGTCTGGCTTTGGTGAAGGCCGTTGGCGTGGCCGTGGCCCCGTCCTCCGGCCAGGGGTGCTTGGGATAGCGGCCCCGCAGTTCGCGGCGCACCTCCCGGTAGCCCCCGCTCCAGAATCCGGCCAGGTCGCGGGTGATCGCCGCCGGGCGGCCGGCGGGGGTGAGCAGATGCAGGGTCACGGCCAGGCGGCCGTCGAGCAGCGTTGGGGTCTCCTGGCAGCTGAACAGCTCCTGCAGTTTCACCGCCAGCACCGGTTCGCCGCTGCTGTAGTCGAGGGGCACGCTGCGCCCTGATGGCACGGGCAGGCGCGCCGGCAGCAGCCGGTCCAGCTCCTGTCGCTGCCCCCAGCTGAGATCGCCCCAGAGGGCCGCCTCGAGATCCAGGCTCTGCAGATCGGCCAGGCTGTGGGCTGCCTCGAGCCAGGGGGCCAGCCAGCCCTGCAGGTCGCCCAGCAGGGTGGAGTCGTCGCGATCCGGCCAGGGGGCGCCCAGGTGCCGGTGGGCCAGACTGAGGCGCTGCTGCAGTTGGCGGCTGGCCGGCCGCCAGGGGAGTGTCTGCAGGCCGTGCAGCCGCAGGCCCTGGAACAGGGCCGTTTGGATCTGCTCCGGTCTGGCGTCGGGCCAGGCGCGGCGCTCCAGCACGAGGGCTCCCAGCTGGAGGCAGCACTCACAGCGCACGCGCTTGGCCTGCTCGTCCCAGCTGGCGCTGAGCGCCTCCTCCCCCTCCGCGATGGCCAGCTCCCGCAGGCTCTGCAGCGGCAGGGGCAGGGCCAGCTGGATGCGGGCGTCCTGGCCACCACCATCCAGGCTGGCCACCGCCAGGGCGGGGTGGTGGACGAGGGAATCGTCCGGATGCAGCAACGCCCCAGGTCCTCCGCGCAGCAGGTAGCGGTTGCGCTGGCCAGGGCGCGCCAGGGCCAGCCGTTCCGGGAAGGCTGCGGCCACCAGCAGGGCAGCTGCCAGGTCTTCAGGCATGGCCGGCTGTTCGGCCGCCGGGGCCAGCCCGAGACCCGTCAATTGCCGCAGCCATTGCTGCCGCTGTTGCTGCATCGGATGGCGCGGCGACTTCCCCCGCAGCCAATCGAGGCGCAGCAGCAGGTCGGCGCCGGCATCCCGCCGGTTGAGTGGATCGCGCTCGCTGAGCAGCACGGCCAGCTCACAGGCCAGCAGTGCCTGCCCGCGGTTCCGGCCCGTGAGCAGCATCCGTGCCAGGCGGGGATGGAGGCCCAGGGCCGCCATGGCCCGCCCCTCGGCACTGAGCCCCCCCACGCCCGCGGGGGGGAGGGCGCCCAGTTGGATCAGCTGGGTGCGGGCGCCCTGGAGGCTGGCTGGCGAAGGGGGGTCGAGCCAGGGCAGGTCCGCCCCCAGGGGGTCGCCCCACGCGGCCAGATGCAGGGCCAGAGGGAGGGGATCGGTCTCCAGCAGTTCAGCGCGGTCGTGGGCGGCACGCCGCTGGTGTTCAGCGGGCGACCACAGCCGCAGGCAGCGGCCAGGGCCCAGCCGACCTGCTCGACCGGCCCGCTGGTCGGCACTGGCTTGGCTGGCGGGCAGGGTCACCAGGCTGTTGAAGCCCCGGGCAGGGTCAAAACGGTTGCAGCGGCGCAGGCCGCTGTCGACCACCAGGCTGACGCCCGAGATGGTGAGGGAACTCTCGGCGATGCTGGTCGCAAGCACAACCTTGGCCTGGCCAGAGCGGGCCGGCGCGATGGCCAGGGCCTGCTCGGCCAGGGAGAGATTGCCGTGCAGCTCCACCAGCTCCAGCTCCCCGCTCCAGCTGCAGGCCCGGATGGAACGCCCGCAGGCCTGGATTTCCCCCAACCCCGGCAGGAACACCAGCACGGTGTCACCGGGGTGCACCTGGTCGAGCCAGTGCTGCTCGAGGGCACGAATCACCTGGGCCGGCAGCCGCTCATCGGGGCGGGGTGGCTGGTGGTTGATGGCCACTGGAAAGCTGCGGCCCTCGCTGCGCAGCAGGGTGGCCTCCGGCAGTTGCTGGGCCAGGGTCTCCAGCTCCAGGGTCGCCGACATCACGATCAGGCGCAGCTCCGGGCGTAGCAGCGTCCTGGCCTGGCGCACCAGGGCCAGGGCCAGGTCGGCATCGGCGTGGCGCTCGTGAAATTCATCGAAAATCACGCAGTCCACCCCCTCCAGGGCCGGGTCGGCCTGGAGGCGGCGCAGAAACAGCCCCGCCGTGAGCACGTTGATGCGCGTCGCGGCACTGGTGCGGCTCTCCAGCCGCACGCTGTAGCCCACATGGCCACCCAGCAGCTCGCCGGCCTCGCTGGCCATCCGCTGGGCCGCGCTGCGGGCGGCAATCCGGCGGGGCTCCAGCATCCACACCACCCCCGCTAGCCGCTCCTGAACCAGCCGCTGCTGAACCGCCCTGGCCACCCGGGTGGTTTTGCCGGCCCCAGGCGGTGCCTGCAGCAGCACAGTCGCCCCTGGAGCCGCCATGGCCTCGACCAGCTGGGGCAGGAGGCCGTCGATGGGAAGGGGCTGCAGCTCAGCGCACGTGGCGGAGGCCATCAACCGGGTGGTACGCCTCGTGGGTGAGCTCCTCGTAGACGATGGCCGGCAGGCCGGTTTCGAACATCGTCTGCAGGGCCTCCTTGAGATAGGGATTCCAGCCGCCGGTGCTCACCTTGCCGTGGCGCACCGTCCAGTCCCAGGTGCCCTGCAGATCCCGGGGGATGCGTCCTTCCCGGTCGCGGCGCGCGACCAGGTCCTGGGATTCGAGCAGTCCCACCAGGACGGGATCTTTGCCGTAGGCCGGGGTGAGGCTGAGTTCAAGACGCACGGGGTCCTCTTTGAGCATCCGGAGGCGAAACCGGGGCGGCAACTTGAGGTTGCGCAGGACTGCGGCCACGATTCGCGTGCGTTGATCCAATGCTGGTTCTCTCCCTGAATTCCAGGACTCACCCCATGAGCCTATTCAGCGGGGGGGACCCGGGGGGCCGGGCTTTCGCCGTTGCTGCCAAAGCGCACGGTGAGGAGGTCTTCCTGGGTGAGCTGGCCGTCGGCATCGAGGAGCTCGGGATGCACGGTGAGTTGGCCGGTGCGGTCGTTGCTGGCAGCTCGGCCGGTTCGCTCCCCGGGCCGGGGGACGGCCTGGAAGCCCCGGCCCATCACCCGAAAGGCCTGCCACAACAGGGCCAAGAAGCAGGCTCCGTAGAGGATGGGGAAGATCTGGGAAATCAGGGCATTCATGGCCTTAGGCCTGCTGGGGGGCTTGACAGTGGTGCCGGTGAATCCATCATCGCCCGGCGGATTCAGGATCGGCGCTGCTGGTCGCCAGCATCCAGGCCCAAAGCGTGGTGCAGGCCGCGCCAAAGGCCAGAAAGGCGAGCAGGAGACGGGAGACGTCCATGGCCGTACACAAATCTTTGCAAAGTCTAGGTTGCTTGCCCTGGGTTTGGTTTCCCGGGTTTTCGGGGGAACGGGGTGGGTCGGGGGCGGTCAACCGGCCTGCTTCCGTCGTGGCTCTGTCTTTACGTTCAAAAAGACCCCAAGACGACGCAGCGGTTCCCTGCATGCCATCTCACCGTGCGCAGCCTCGCCGTGCGCAGCCTCACCGTGCCCTGACGCTGGTCGCGGCCTCTGCTGTCTTGGCGCTACCCCTGGCCATTGCCGAAATCGTCCAGCGTCCCACCGCCGTGCAGGCCGCTTCCCCGCCGGCCCCTCCAGCGCTGGGGCGCCAGTCGTTCGTGGCCGCAGCGGTGCGCCGCGCCGGCCCCGCCGTGGTCACGATTGACACCGAGCGCACCGTGCAGGTGAGTGGCGGCCAGGGGGGGCTGCCGAACGCGCTGCTCAACGATCCGCTGTTCCGTCAGTTCTTCGGTCTGCCCTCCCAGGGCCAACCCCAGCGACCTGCCCAGCGCACCGAGCGGGGCCAGGGCAGCGGCTTTGTGTACCAGGCCGATGGCCTCGTGCTCACCAACGCCCATGTGGTGGAGCGGTCCGACAAGGTCACGGTGGGCATGCAGGATGGCCGCCGGGTGCTCGGCACGGTGGTGGGGCTTGACCGGCTCACCGATCTGGCCGTGGTGCGGCTGGATGGCCAGGGGCCCTGGCCCGTGGCTCCACTCGGCAACTCTGACCAGCTGGAGGTGGGCGAATGGGCGATTGCGGTGGGCAATCCCTTCGGCCTCGACAACACCGTGACCATGGGGATCATCAGCAATCTCAACCGCAACGCCGCCAAGCTCGGCATCACCGACAAGCGGCTCGACCTGATTCAGACCGATGCCGCGATCAACCCGGGAAACTCGGGTGGCCCACTGCTCAATGCCGATGGCGAGGTGATCGGCATCAATACGCTTGTGCGCACCGGCCCAGGGGCTGGCCTGGGATTTGCCATCCCGATCAACCGAGCCCGGGAAATCGCCCGTCAGCTGGTGGCCACCGGGCGGGTGAGCCATCCGATGATCGGCCTGGGGCTGGATGCCGTACGGCCCGGGGATGGCACCGCCCTGGGCCGTGGCGTGCGGGTGACGTCGGTGGTGGCCGGAGGGCCGGCCCAGCGGGCTGGCATGCGTCAGGGGGATGTGGTGACGGCAGCCAATGGCGAACCCATGTTGCAGCCCTCCCAGTTGATTGCGGCCGTAGAAAAAGTGGGGGTGGGCGGCACCCTCAACCTGAGCATCACCCGGGGCGGCCAGATGGTCCAGCTCAGCCTGGTGCCCGTGGCCATGGCGGGACGCTGAAGCAGGGGGCCGGGCCCCCTGGGGTCACTGGCCCACTGGACCCTGCACCAGGGTGGCCGGGGCGCCAAGTTGTTGGCGCATCACCCATTGGGTGGCGGCCTTCTGGCTTTGCCAAGCCTGGAGCAGTTGCTTGGCGATGCCCCGCAGGGCGGTGAGGTCACCGGTTTCATCGATGGCCCGGCTCATGCGCTCGAGCTCAAACTGTTGGCCGAGGCTGAGGGTCAGGGGTTCAGTCATCGCGAGCACCGGGGCGAATCAAGACTGACCCAACGCTACAAACTGTTTCAGGTGGTTGCGTAGCGGATGCGACAGGCTCTCTTTTGTGTGTCCGTTTGCTGGTCGCCGGCCTCAGGCGTCGGCCCCCTGGCGGGCCCGCTGGCGGGCGGTCTGTTTGTCCTTCTGTTTCGAGCGGTTGGCGGCCTGTTTGGCTGCCCGGGCCTCGGCCTCGGCGGCGGTGCGGGCGGCTTCGGCCTCCTCCCGCTTTTTCTCCTGGTAGTAGGCGTAGTCGCCGCGGTAGAGCACCAGCTCGCCGTCTTTCAGCTCCACGATCCGGTTCGCCACCCGTGAGATGAAATAGCGGTCGTGGCTCACCAGCAGGGCCGCGCCCCCGTAGGCGATCAGGGCGTCTTCGAGCATCTGCTTGGCGGGGATGTCGAGGTGGTTGGTGGGTTCATCGAGCACCAGCAGGTTGCAGGGGCTGAGCAGCATCAGGGCCAGGGCCAGCCGCGCCTTTTCGCCGCCGGAGAGCTTGCCGGCCTCCTTGAACACGCTCTCGTTGGAGAAGCAGAAGCTGCCCAGCAGCGAGCGCACCTGGGTCTGGGTCCAGTCGGGCACCACCTCGAAGATCGTGTCGATCACCGTCTTGGAGAGATCGAGGGCTTCAGCCTGGTTCTGCTCGAAGTAGCCGGCGATCACGTTGTGCTCGCCCAGGCCGGCAAAGCCCTCATCGGGTTGCTCCAGGCCCATGATCAGCCGCAGCAGCGTGGACTTGCCGGCGCCGTTGGGGCCCACGAAGGCAATCCGATCGCCCCGCTCCACCTCCAGCTCGGCCCCGAGAAACAGGATCTGCTCGCCGTAGCTGAGGGTGAGGTCCTTCGCTTCGGCCACCAGTCGGCCGGAGCGGGGCGCCTCGGGGAAATGGAAACGGGGGCCGCCCACGCTCTCGACCGGCGCCTCGATCCGCTCCACTTTGTCCAGCAGCTTCTCGCGGCTCTTGGCCTGGGTGGAGCGGGTGGCGCTGGCACGGAAACGGTCGATGTAGGCCTGCTGGGCGCTGAGCTCCTTCTGCTGGCGCTCAAACGCCGACTGGGAGGCCTCGCGTTCCAGGGCCTTCTGCTCCAGGTGCTGGCTGTAATTGCCCAGGTAGGTGCGCGAGATGCCCCGCTCG
This sequence comes from Cyanobium sp. M55B138, assembly GCA_018400215.1. Taxonomy (GTDB): domain Bacteria; phylum Cyanobacteriota; class Cyanobacteriia; order PCC-6307; family Cyanobiaceae; genus NIES-981. Next base: position 9,320 of record JAGYNF010000003.1, read on the forward strand.
GTTTCGACGATCTGGGTGCAGACCCGATCGAGGAAGGTGCGGTCGTGGCTGATCACCACGATCGCCGCGCTCTGCTCCAGCAGGTAGCCCTCCAGCCACTGGATGGTTTCCACATCGAGGTGGTTGGTCGGCTCGTCGAGCAGCAGCAGATCCGGCTCCTGCAGCAGGATCTTGCCCAGGGCGATGCGCATCTGCCAGCCGCCCGAGTAGTCGGCCACCAGCTGCTCCGCCCCCTCCGGAGTGAAGCCGATCGTGGGCAGCAGCTTGTCGATGCGGGCATCGAGCTCGTAGCCGTGCAGGGCTTCGAAGCGCTCATGCAAGCGGCCCAGCTCGTGGATCAGCTCCTCGAGATGGTCGGGGTCGCTGGCGGCCTTTTCGCTGCCCATCGCGTGCTCCACCGCGTGCTTGCGGCTGAGCACGGTGGCCGCCTCGCCGAAGGCCTTGAACAGCTCCTCACGCACCGTGCGCGCCGGATCCACATCGAATTCCTGCTGCAGATAGGCGATCCGTGGCGTGCCCTGCTTCACCACGGTGCCGCTGCTGGGCTCCTCCAGCCCGGCGATGATCCGCATCTGGGTGGACTTGCCGGCCCCATTCACCCCCACCAGACCGATGCGGTCGCCTGGCTTCACCTCCCAGGTGACATCGCGCAGCACCTCCCCGGTGGGATAGATCTTGCCGATGCGTTCGAGACGGAGCACGGGAGGGAGCTGCTGAAAGGGCGCACCGCTGGGCGGCGTTCTTCATCATCTCTGCCGATGCGATGGCCCAAGCCAGGCGTTGCCTGGCAAGGCTGGGGCAGACTCCTCAAAGATGGGGGCAGCACCGCGATGATCAAACGCCTGGAGCAGGTGGCTGCCCTCGTGGTGGCGGCGGGTCTGGCAATCGTGAGCTACTGGCTGTTCTTCAGCTGGGCCCAGGGCGGTGGCGCCGATCAGCGCCAGCGCCGCAGCAGCAGACCTCTGCCGCCGCCGCACTCACAGCCCACCGCGGGCCTTCAGCAACCACTGTTTGCTGGCCGCATCGTCGAGGGAGGCCACGTGGCTTCGCACCTCGTCGCGGCTCACCGGCAGGTTCAGTTCAGCGCCCAGGGCCACGATGCGATCCAGCGCCCCTGAGGGGTCCTGCAGAGCCTGACGAAAGAGGGCCTGGGTGAGGTCCGCATCGGCGCTGATGCGGGCGTAGAGCTCAGCGGCATGGCTGGTTGCGGGGCCGGCGGTCACGGCATCGGACATGGCAGGTGCAGCTTGGCTGATCCGACCCTATGGCCGCCGCCCCTGGCGGGCCATGGCCATGACACATTCGGAAGGGCGGCGGGGGCTCAGGCCGCCCGGGGCGAATCGCTCACCGGCGTGCCGCAGGCGGAGGCGTCCTCCATGGTGCGGGCATCGAGGCAGAGCACCTTGCGCAGCTGGGCGTAATTGGCGGCCAGAGCTGTGCGCCCCTCCTGCTGGGCGCCGTATTCGGCCCGTTGCAGCACGTGGTGAAGGTGGGTGAGCAGATAGGTGCTGATCACCGCCGACACCAGCACATCGCTGCGTTCGGTGGTGCTGCGCTCGCGGCTTTTGGGCATGGTCTGGCCTCCGGCCTCCCGGGCTGAACAGATGACTGCCTCAAGTTTAGGCATGGATACTATCCGTGGGCATCGCCGTACACTTTTGGGTATCAAGGCGCATCCCGCCCCCCGCCCGTCATCGCCGTGGCAACCCGCCAAACCTCCTCCAGCGGTCGCCCCAAGTCGCCCAGGGTTCAGGTGGTGCTGCCCGAGGAACTCTGTGATCGCCTGGCCCGCTTGGCGGAGAGCGAGTCCCGCACCGTGAGCAACATGGCCCGGGTGTTGATCCAGCAGGGTGTGGAGCGGTTGGAGCGGCAGCTCCTCCCCCAACGGGAGCAGGACCAGCAGGCAGTGGCCAGGGCCGATCGCTTTCGCCGCCAACTGGAGCGCCAGGAGCGTGAGGGCACCAAACGCCTGCGGGGTGCTCCCCGCAGGCTGCGGCTGTTTCGGCCCGGTTGAGGGCTGCCGGCTAGGGGCGGTTGGCGCCGCCGGCGGGTTCGACCCGCAGCCCCAGCCGGCAGGGTGCCGTGGCTCCGGTGACGCTTGGGGCATTGCCGGGGTGCCGGCAGTGATGCCACCAGGCCAGCAGGGCAAAGACCAGCGCTTCCCTCAAGCTGTCCTGGATGCCCAGCTCGGCCAGGGGGCGCACCGCCATGCCGCGGCAGCGGCGGCGCAGTTCGGCCATCAGGGTTTGGTTGCGGCACCCCCCTCCCGCCACCAGCAGCTCCACGGGCCGGGGCCCGCGGCTGAGGTCCTGAGCCACGGCTGCAGCAGTGAAGGCGGTGAGGCTGGCCAGGGCATCGGCCGCCTCCAGCGTGCCGCCCTGCGCCAGCTGCTCAAGCCGGCGAGCCAGGTCTGGGGCCCCGAACAGCTCCCTGCCCGTGGATTTTGGTGGAGACCGCTGGAAGTAGGGCTCCTGCAGCCAAGTGGCGATCAGCGCCTCGTCGGGGTGGCCCTGGCCGGCCCAGTCGCCGCCGCGATCGAAGCTCTCTTGGCCTTGGCTGAAATGGGCAACGGCCAGATCCAGCAGCGAATTGGCCGGACCACAGTCCCAGCCGCGCACCGCCTGCTCACGATCCGGACCGGTGGCCGGCGGCAGCAGGGTGAGATTGGCAATGCCCCCCAGGTTGAGCAGGGCGCGCCAACCCTTCACCCGGCCGAGCAGGGCCTCGTCGGCCGGGGGCACCAGGGGCGCCCCCTGGCCCCCGAGGGCGAGATCGGCGGCCCGGAAATCAAAGACCACCGGTCGCTGCAGCAGTTGGGCCAGCAGCGGCCCCTGGAGCGCCTGCCAGCTGGCGCCGCGCCGTTCCCCCTGGGGGGGGCGGTGCCACAGGGTCTGGCCATGGCAGCCCACCAGCTCGCCCAGGCCACTGGGATCGCAGGCGCGAGCGGCGGCGGCGTGGTGTTCGGTCACGGCCTCGGCCAGGTTGAGCCAGGTGGCGCTGCTGCAGGGTTCGCCCTGGCCCACAGCGATCAGCTGGTGCCGCAACTGGGGTGGATAGGGCAGGCAGAAACTGGCCTCAATCCGCCACTGGGGTCGGCTTGGGCAGCCGCGAAAGCGGGCCAGCACCGCGTCCACGCCGTCGGCACTGGTGCCACTCATCAGGCCCAGCACGGCCATACCCCGCCGCCTTGGCCACCAGGTTCCCCCACCTGATTTCCCTGTGATCTGGGGCATGGATGCAGCGCCGGGGGTGGCTGGCCCCACCATTGAACCTGGCCAGGCCATGGACCCTGCCCAGGCCCCCCAGGGCGGGTTGTGGTCACCACAAAAAAAGCCCCCGGCCGAAGCCGGGGGCAGGCACCTACCCCTAGCGGTGGGGGAGGGTCACTTGTTGGGCTGGGGGGTCATGCGCAGATAGGGCTTGATTTCGGTCACGCCCTTGGGGAATTTGTCGCGGGCTTCGGCGGTGGGGATGGAGGGCACCACCACACAATCCTCGCCATCCTTCCAGTTCACGGGGGTGGCCACCTGGTGGTAGTCGGTGAGCTGCAGGGAGTCGATCACCCGCAGGATCTCATCGAAGTTGCGGCCGGTGCTGGCGGGATAGGTGATCTGGAGACGCAGTTTTTTGTTGGGGTCGATGATGAACACCGAGCGCACCGTGAGGTTGTTCAGCGAGTTGGGATGGATCATCCCGTAGAGATCGCTCACCTTTTTGTCTGCGTCGGCCAGGATCGGATAGTCGACGGTGGTGCGCTGGGTTTCGTTGATGTCGCAGATCCAGGCCTTGTGGCTCTCAGCGGAATCTACGCTCAGGGCGATGGTTTTGACATTGCGCTTCTCCCACTCCGGGCGCAGGCGGGAGACTTCGCCCAGTTCGGTGGTGCAGACCGGGGTGTAATCGGCTGGGTGGGAGAACAGCACCACCCAGCTGTCGCCGGCATAGTCGTAGAAGTTGATGGATCCCAGCTGGGAATCCTGGGTGAAATCAGGAACGGTATCGCCGAGTTGGATGCTCATGGCAGGGGGAGATGGGTTGGAGAGGGGTTGGGATGGCCCCCGCGGGGGGCCGTGACACGTCAGTCCCGGGGAGCTTGCGCCCTGGGGCAGTCCCTAGAGATTGAAGTGTCGGCAGATCAGCAATGGCACGATCATGGTCATGGTGAGCGTGAGTGGCAGTCCATAGCGGGTGATGTCTAGAAATCGGTACCGGCCTGGGCCGAACACCATCAGGTTGGTCTGGTAGCCCACCGGGCTGAGAAAACTCTGGCTGGCGCCAAACAGCACGGCATAGACGAAGGCCAGGGGGGGCTGACCCAGGCCCACGGCCAGCTGGCCGGCCACGGGGATCAGCAGCGCCACGGCCGCTGCATTGCTCATCACTTCAGTGAGCAGGGTGGTGAACAGAAACACCACCAACAGGGCCCCGTAGACAGGCCAATCGGCGAGGGCCCGCAGGAGGGTCTGGGCCATGGCTGTCGCCAGGCCGGTCTTCTCCAGGGCCACGCTGAAGCTGGCCAGGGAACCCAGCAACAAAATCACATCCAGGCGGATGGCCCGTTGCAAGTCCCCCGGCCGCAGACAGCCGCTGGCCACCATGGCCACGGTGCCCAGCAGTACGGCGGCCACCAGGGGCATCCAGTCGAGGCCGGCCAGCACTACCACCAGCACGCTGATGGCGATGGCCACCCCTTTGCGCCCCACCGTGGGGAGATCCTTTTCAAGTTGCTCCAGCACCACGAGGTCGTTGTTGGCCTGCAGGCCCCGGATGGCGTCCTTGGGACCCTGGAGCAACAGCACGTCGCCCTCCTTGAGCACCACCTGGCCCAGGCGCTCCCGCACCACTTGATTGCCGCGGCGCAGGGCCAGCACGGTGGCGTTGTAGCGCTGGCGGAAGCGCAGGTCCCGCAGGCAGTCGCCGGTGAGGGCGGAGCCGGAAGGCAGCAGCACTTCCACCATGCGCTGCTTGTTCTGCAGGTCGTTGGGGTTGGGGGGGGCGGCCGACTCGGGTGTCGGGGCGAGGATCACCGTGTGTTCCTGTTGCAGCCGCAGCAGTTCGGTGCGACTGCAACGCAGCAGCAGCCTGTCCCCCAGGGCGAGGGTGCGGTCCGCCAGGGGCGGCAGGAACCGTTCGCGGCCCCGGTGCAGCTCGAGCACATCCACGTCGTAGCGCCGTTGCAGGCGGCTGTCGTGCAGGGATTGGCCGATCAGTTCAGACCCGGCTGGAATCTCCACCTCGGTGAGGTAGCCGCTGCTGGCCAGATCGGCCACCAGATCATCGTCGTTGAGGCCCCGGTCTGGCAGGAGGCGATCGGCCAGCAGCACCATCACCAGGCTGCCGCTGAGCCAGACCCCGATGCCGATGCCGCTGAAGCTGAACAGCCCCAGGGCGCCGTAGCCCATCCGCTCACTCACCTCGCTGGCCAGCAGGTTCACCGAGCTGCCGATCAGGGTGAGGGTGCCCCCCAGCACGGTGGCGAAGGAGAGTGGCAGCAGCACCCGGGAGGGGGAGATGCGCCGCCGCTGGCACCAGCCCTCCAGCACCGGCAGCAGGGCGGCCACGATGGGGGTGTTGGGAACAAAGGCGGACACCGGCCCCACCACCGTCGTCACCAGCAGGATCATCCGCCTTGGGCTGCGGATGGCATCCGAGCCCAACAGGGCCCTGAGCCGGTCGAGTCCGCCCGCGCGGAACAGGCCGGCCGAGAGGGCGAACAGGCCCATCAGGGTGATGACGGCCGGGCTGCCGAAGCCACGCAGGGCTTCAGAGGGGGTGAGCACGCCCGAGGCGATCAGCAGCCCAGCAGCCAGCAGCCCCGTGACTTCGGGGGCCAGCCAGCCACTGGTGAACAGCACCACCGAGCCGGCCAGCACTGCCAGGGTGGTCAGGGCGCCGGGTTGGAGCAGGGCCTGGGCGAGTTCGGGCATGGCATGGCCTGACATTCCCGACTATAGGGCACCTCGGAAATCGGGAATCTCTTTTGGCTAATGGGTTGCTACCGCTCACTTTTTGCGCGTCTTCCGGCTTCCACCCCTCGTTTGACCGCTATTCCCCTGTTTCTTGGTGCTCTTTTTGGAGGTCGGGGTTGTCGGGCCACTGGCGCAGGGTCTGGCGCAGGTGCTGCAGGCCCAGTCCGTCGGTGGCGGACACGAACAGCGCATCCGGTTCGAGGCTGAGGGCCCGCTCCAGCTCCGGGGCTGCGCAGCGGTCGATCTGGTTGGCCACCAGCCGTCGCGGGCTCTGGCAGCCGAGCGTGTCGAGGATGGTGTGCACGGTGCGGCGCTGTTCGGGCCAGCTCGGATCGCTCAGGTCCACCACCAGCAGCAGTCCATCGGCCGAGAGGGTCTCCTCCAGGGTGGAGCGGAAGGCCTCGAGCAGGGGTGGGGGCAGGTCGCGGATGAAGCCCACCGTGTCTGTGACCAACAGGGCCTGGCTGGCGCCTCCGGTCGGATCGGGCAGTTCGATGCGCCGGGTGGTGGGGTCGAGGGTGGCGAACAACTTGTTTTCAGCCAGCACGGCCGGTCGGCCCTGACCCTTGCCGAGGGCGTTGAGCAGGGAGCTCTTGCCGGCATTGGTGTAGCCCACCAGGGCCAGCCTGCGCAGGGTGGAGCGTCCCTCCCGCAGCCGTGCCCGGTGGGCGCCGAGGTCCCGCACCTCCCGCTGCAGCCGTTCAATGCGCCGGGCGATCACTCGGCGATCTTTTTCCAGCTGGGTTTCGCCCGGCCCCCGGGTGCCGATGCCGCCGCCCTGGCGCGACAGGCTGCGCCCCCGGCCCAGCAGCCGCGGCAGGCGATAGCGCAGCTGGGCCAGCTCCACCTGCAGCCGTCCCGCGGCGCTGGCGGCCCGCTGGGCAAAGATGTCGAGAATCAGCTCGCTGCGGTCATGCACCGGCAGGTCGAGCAGGCGTTCAAGGTTGCGGCCCTGGGCCGGCGTCAGTTCCCGGTCGGTGACCACCAGGCTGGCGCCCAGCCGGCGGGCCTCCAGAGCCGCTTCGGCCAGCTTCCCCTCCCCCCAGATGGTCTGGGGGGCCTGCGGACTGCGGCGCTGTTCCACCACGCCCACCGGCGTGGCACCGGCGCTGCGCACCAGACCCTCCAGTTCACCGATCAGGCGCTGGGCGGCGGCCCGGTCTCCAGGGGTGAGGGCCAGCAACAGCACCCGCTCGCCGCTAGCCCCGTCGCTGGGATGGGCGCCATCGCCTTCGGTCGCTGCGGCCGGCGGTGGGGGCTGCTCACAGAGCTGGGCCAGATCACCGCTCTCCAGCACGGCCCATGGCGGCGTGGCATCCCCAGGGGAGCCGGCCGGTTGGCTCGCCAACAGCAGGGCGTTCCAACTGCCGCCCCTGTCGGGCCGATCGGCGTAGCGCAGCCACACCAGGGGCTTGAGATCGAGCCCCACCACCGCCTCCTGTTGGGATGGTTCGAGATGTTTGCTGCGGCCGCAGCAGCTGATCAGCCGCAGGTCGCTGCCCTGGCGGCGCTGGGAGCCGGGCAAGGCCTCCAGCAGGCGCCCCGATTCCTCCAGGGGCCCCACCCACAGCAGGCGGCACAGGCCCCGGCCATCCACCACCAGGGTGAGGGGGAGGCCCAGTTCCTGGCTCTCGGCCGCCAGCCGCTGCAGGCAGAGCCATTCGGCCACGCTGGTTTCAGGGTGGCGGCGGTGGCACAGCCGCTCCAATCGCCGCCGCTGGGCTGGCCGCAGGCCCGTGGTGCGACCGGACAGAACCCCCTGTCTCAAGGCCGTTGCACCTGGATGCAGACCAGTCCGGCCGCCGCCGCTCCGGCCGTGTCCTCAGGGCTGTCGCCCACATGCCAGGCCTGGTGGGCCGCCAGGCCGAGCTGGTCGAGGGCCAGCTGGAAGGGGGCGGGGTCGGGTTTGGCCGCTCCGGCGCTGCTCGAGACCACGATGGCCTGGAGCCAGCGGGCCAGCCCCAGGCCCTCCAGCAGCCCGGGTAGGCGGGTGTCGAAATTGCTCACCACCGCCAGGGCCAGTCCCCGCTGGCTCCAGCGCTCCAGTTGGACGGCCCCATCGGGGTAGACCCGCCAGGCTGTCGGCTTGGCGTAGTAGTTGAACAGGTCTTGGATCAACGCCGCAGGGGGCTCGCTGCCGCCTGCCGCCAGCAGGCTGGAGCGGATTCGCTCCCCCCACCAGGTGATTTCGGCCTGCCGCAGGGCGTCGCCGTCCAACCCCGGGAAGGCCAGGGGGGGCGCGCTGCGGTAGGCCTGGCCAAAGGCCCGATCGATGCGGCCGGGCTCGACGGCCATGCCGTGGTGTTGGGCCAGCCGCGCGTAGGTGACGCCGACCGAGTCGCGCAGGTCGATCAGGGTGCCCATGGCATCAAGCAGGAGGCCCCGGGGCCTGGGCAAATTGGCCTGCATTACCAGTCAGCCAGCCAGCCGGCCGCCACCCGCAGCTGGTGGGAGCGCCCGGGCAACCGGGTGAGGTAGGCCAGGCGGCGCAGTTGGAACGCTGCTGCCCCAGCCAGGGTGATGCCCCCGGCCACCAGGCTGGCTTCGCCACGGCCGAGGCTGAGCATCTCGCCGAGGTCCTGGAAGGCAAAGGCCTGCAGCGCGCCATCGCGGCGGGCCTGCATCAGGTTGGTCGCCAGGCAGGTGGCCTGCTGGAAGGCCACCTGGGCCGTGGCCGGCGGGGCCTGGCTGCCGGGGGAGTCTTCGGGATCTTCGCCGCTGGGGAGGGCGGCAATGTCGCCCAGGGCGAACAGATCGTCATGGCCCAGCAGGCGCAGGTGGCTGTCCACGGCCAACCGGCCGCGCCCATCCCGTTCCGGAGGGGGCTCGATCGCGGGCGCGACAAAGTCCAGACCCGCGGTCCACACAACCCCCTGCACGCTGAGCCGTTCCGTGCCGCTGGCACCCTGCAGGCTGATCTGGTCGCTGCCCACCTCCAGCACCCGGCATTGACAGCGCAGGCGCACATCACGGCGCTGCAGTGCCAGCAGGGCCTGCTCCCGGTTGAAGGCCCGGGCCTGGGCGAGGGGCGTGGGGCCCTGCTCAATCAGCTCCACCACCGCGGCTCCCGCCAGCTCGTCCGCAAGCTTGCAGGCCAGTTCCACGCCGCTGGGCCCCGCCCCCACGATGGCCAGCCGCTGCAGGGGGTGTCGCTGCTGGCGCAGGCGCTCCACCAGCTGCTGCAGGCGCTCCACATCCGCCAGGGTGCGAAAGCCCAGGCCATGGTCGACCACCCCCGGGATGCCAAAGCTGTGGGGACGGGCTCCGGTGGCCACCACCAGTTGGCTGTAGGCCAGCTCCCGGCCGGTGGCCGTCTGGAGGGTTTTGCTGTTGCTGTCAATCCGCACCACGGAATCCCGTAGCCAGGCGATGCCCCGTCCCGCCAGCAGGGCGTCGTAGCGGGGCGCGATCTCCCAGCGCCTCAGTTCGCCGCTGAGCAGTTCATAGAGGAGGGGCAGGAAGAGGAAGTGCTCCCGGGGCTCGATCAGCAGGATGGGCGGATGCTGCCGTTGCTCCGCCAGGGCCAGGGCCGTGTAAAGACCCCCAAAGCCGCCGCCCACAATGGCAATCGGTGCTGGGTAGGCGGGCTGGGCCCCCTGGGGAGGCTGTGGGGTGCTGGTGGTCATCAGGGCTGTTGGATGCTGCAGGTCATTGCTGCCAAGGGCCCTCTGCCTGGCCTGACCCTAACCAGCAATCGGCGTAGGGGGTGATGATGGCCCGATGGCGACTGCTTCGGCCCAATCCCTGCCTACCGACCATTCGGGCTGCCCGGTGGATCTGGCCCAAGCCCGCGAGCGGCTCGACTCCCTCGGGGCCTACGAGCGGGTGCTGTGGGCCATGGATGTGTTTGGGGAGGGGCTGGCCATCACCACCAGCTTTGGCATCCAATCCGCCGTGCTTCTGCATCTGGTGAGCCGGGCGATGGCGGAGCGGGCCGTGGGGGTGCCGGTGGTGTGGGTGGATACGGGGTATCTGCCGCCGGAGACCTACCGCTATGCCGAGCAACTCAGCGGGTTGCTGGGCCTGGTTCCCCACGTGGCCCAGGCTGCGCTCAGCCCCGCCCGGATGGAGGCCCTGCACGGACGCCTCTGGGAGACGGGCCGCGTCGACGACCTGGAGCTCTATCACCGCCTTCGCAAGGTGGAGCCCCTGGACCGGGCCCTGGCCGAGCTGGGGGTGACCTGTTGGGCCAGCGGCGTGCGGGGCCATCAGACGGATCACCGCCGCTCCATGGCCCTGCTGGATGGGGTGCGGCAGCGCTGGTCCCTGCGCCCCCTGCTCACCTGGACCAACCGGGATGTCTACTACTACATGCAGCAGCACAACCTGCCCCAGCATCCCCTGTTTGAGCAGGGATATTCCACGGTGGGTGATTGGCACTCCAGCGGCCCCGATGACGGCTCGTTGGTGGGTCGGGACACCCGTTTTGGGGGCCTCAAGCAGGAATGCGGCATCCACCTGCCCGGATTGATGGGTGAGGGAATCTGACCCTGGCAAGGCGGTGCAGCCCCTGTGGCTGTTGATCGGCAACAGCCGCTGGCACTGGGCCAGGGGCGCCCCTGGCCAGCTGAGCTGCTGGAGCGAGGGGCCGGCATCAGCGGAACGCCTCGCCCAGTTGGGTGTCGACCGGCAGCTGCGGGGCTGGGCGGCCGTTGGCCCGGTGCCGCTCCAGCCCTGGCTGCGGGCTGATCTCCGCCTCACCCTCGACCAAGTTCCCCTCACCCAGCTGCCCCCCTGGTTGGGGATTGATCGGGCCCTGGTGGGGTGGCGGGCCTGGCGGCTCAGCCAGGCTCCGGTGCTGGTGGCCGATGCCGGCACGGCCCTGAGCTTCACCCGGGTGGATGCGGACGGGGCCTTCGCCGGTGGACGGATTCAGGCTGGTCGGGCCCTGCAGCTGCGAGCCCTGGCCAGCGGCACGGCCCAGTTGCCCCTGCTGGAGCCCCTGCTGCCCAGCCCAGGGGAGCCGCTGGCGGCCTGGCCGCGGCCGACGGATGCCGCCATCGAGCAGGGGGTGCGCCAAGGCCTGGTCGCCTCGGTGAGCTTCGCCTGGCAGGAGGTGCGGGCCAGCCAGCCGGAATGCCGCCTTTGGATCACCGGCGGGGATGGGGCCTGGCTGGCGGAGGCCCTGCGCCAGAGCGCCAGCCCGAATCTGGCGCTGGATGCCCTGGCCCTCCTCAGCTGAGCTGGAGGTCGGCGAGGATCGTGTCGGCCATGGTTTCGGCCTTCACCTTGGTGTAGATGCGCTCCAGGTTGCCGTTGGCATCCACCACAAAGGTGTGGCGCATCATGCCCATGTAGTCCCGGCCCATGAATTTTTTGAGGCCGTAGCTGTCGTAGGCCGTGGCCACGGGGCAGGGCTCGGCGTCGGTGAGCAGGGTGAAGGGCAGATCGAACTTGGCCACGAATTTGCCGTGGCTGGCGGCGTTGTCCTTGCTGATCCCGAGCACCCGGATGCCGTGCTGCTCAAAGGTCGCCCACTGGTCGCGGAAGTTGCAGGCCTCCTTGGTGCAGCCAGGGGTGTCGTCTTTCGGGTAGAAATAAATCACCACCCGCTGGCCCCGTAGATCGGCGAGGGTGAGGGGGTTGCCGTTCTGGTCCGGCAGGGTGAAATCCGGGGCAGCTGATCCGATTTCCAGGGCCATCACACCGGCAGGGAATGCAGGATGGAGCCTAGGTCGGGCCTGTCGTTAACGGGTTTGTCATGCCCGCTCCAGCTTTGGTCGATCCGATTCTTGTGTTGTTGTCGTGGTGTGTTGAAGCCATGCTGCTCGGCTTGACATACCCCGTACCGCTCCCAACCCAGTGATGCGTTCAATCCAGTGACCCGTTCAACCCAGTGACCAGTCTGCTGGCCCCGCGGATCTGGCTTGGCTGCCTGGTCGATCACCAGGTTGGGGTGCCAGCCCCCCAACTTTCGCCCCAGGAATGGGCCTGGGGGGAGTCCTTGGCGCCCCTGCGGCGCCACACCTATTGGCAGAGCAGGATCCGCTTGCGGCGATGGCTGGCGGGCCTGTTCAGCTGTGACCCCCTGGCGGTGCCCTTGGTGAGCCCGCCGGGGCAGCCGCCGCGGCTGGGGGATGGTTGGGGGTGGCTGAGCCTGAGCCACAGCGGTGATGGCCTCTTGATGGGCTGCTCGGCTGAGCCGATTGGGGTTGACCTGGAACTGGGCGCCAGACCCCTGGCGGCCGATGGGCTGATGCGGCGCTTCTTTCCCGCTGCGGAGGTGCGGCAACTGGAGCCCCTGGCCTTGGAGGCGCGGCGGCAGGCGGTGCTCACCAGCTGGGTGCTGAAGGAGGCTGCCATCAAGTGGCGCCGCAGCTCCCTGGCGGCCGATCTCACCCACTGGTGCCTGGATCACAGGGCGGGCCGACTCACCCATGGCGAGCTCGGCTTGCAGCCCGACTGGCGATGCGGCACGGCGGGTCGCTGGCGCTGGGCCGCCGTGGGTGGCGGGCTGGCCAGGATGCAGCTGGATCGCGACGATCTGCTGTAAATGTGCGCTTTTTGAGTAACTCTGCGCAGGAATCGGAGGCATGCGCACAGGCTTTGGGCGGAAAGTGGCGGGTTTTGTGTCATTTTGTACGGCTCCCTTGCGCGCCAATCTCACGAGTGCGAGGTCTGGCTACGTTCCAATTGAACCGCCACTTCTCAATAGTGAAGAACCGTTTGCTTGCTGGCCTCTTTGTTGGCGCGGCTCTTGCTGCCATCGGCATGCCAGCCCATGCCGCCGTCCACAACGATCTGCCGATCCGCTGGAATACCGGTGGTGCCGTGTGGTCGACGGATCAGGCGGCCATGAACACCTTTCTGGAGTCCGGAGACGTCACCGACCGGGGCCTGCTCGGTGGCCTCAACCAGTCGGGCTGGACGGCCGATGAGGTGCGTGAGGGTCTCAACAAGACCTACGACGTTGACCTCGTTGGCGTCAGCCGCTTTTTGTACTCCGCCGATGGGGTGAAGTTCCTCAAGAACCAAACCACCAGCTACTTCCCGTACTGGAGCATGACCGAGTATTCGGTGCAGGCTCTGCGTTCGGCAATCATCGCCGATGCGCGCAACGGCCAGATCTCCTCGGCCGGCATCATGGCCAACCTCCCGGTTGACATGCGGCTGGCCGATTTCTGCGGCACCTACACCGGCGCCCAGAATGTGTGCGCTGAGGGGAGATGCCAGGGAGATGCCCAGTGCACGTCCCTGCTCTCCTGGTATGTGTTCCTGCCGGCCTGCATCCAGGCCAACCAGATGGGTGATCCCGTCGCCGAGGTGCGCACCAGCAGCCCCGCTCCAACGTTCACTCCCCAGCCGGCCGTGATTCGCGGCCTCTGGTGAGGTGATGCTGGGGTCCTGCGGGGCCCCAGCTCAGCGCTTGGCGATGATGCGCGTGTGGAGGAGCTCCTGGGGCAGGCTGGTGCCGCGATGGTCCTCCAGCAAGGTGGCCAGCTGGTCCACCTCGGCGAGCTCGCCCAATTGGCGGCGGTAGGCACTGTCCGGTGCCAGCCAGCGCTCCAGCAGGCGGCCACTCAGCTCAAACCGCACGGGTTCCACCCAGCTCTGCTGCTGCAGGTGCCAGCCCTGGGCGTCACAGGTCTGCTGCCAGAGCTGTCGCTGCTGCAGTTGCAGGGCCAGGGCCTGGGCTTCCGCTTCGGCTGCCCGCTGCAGGCACGCCGCCGCTGCAGCAGGCAACGCTTGACCTGCCTGGCGAAGCAGGGCTCCAGCCGGCCCCAGTTGCGGGATGCTGAACAACAGTCGGCACTGTCCACTCGGCGCCAGGAGGGTGGCCAGGCAGGCCCACCAAGGCTCGATCGCCGCGGCGGGCTGGTCGCGCCAGGGCTGCCTGGCCGCGATCCACTCAAAACGCCGCTCGCCACAGGCTCGCACCAGGTCGTCGGCTTGATCGGGGTCCGTGAGCAGGATGGCTGGACGCCGCAGGCCGTCGAGCAGCTGCAGTTGGGCCTCGAGGCGTGCCTGGGTTTCGGCACGGCCCACCGCGATCACGACGCCGCCCTCCGGGGTGGCCTGCAGGGGATCGAGGGCCCAGAGCAGGGACTGACCGTCGAGCAGCAGCACCCGATCCTGGCGACGCCAGGTGGCGCCTTCCCAGAAGCGTTGCCGCAGGGCATCCAACCGGGCCCCCTCCGCCGTGGCCTGCCGTTGCAGCCATCGCTCCATCTGGGGGTCGTCGGGGCCACTGCTCAGCCAGTCGTCGTCGCCATGGCAGGTTTCGGCGGCTGCGGCCAGCTGGGCAGCCCGGCGCTGCTGCAGCCGCTCCCCCAACCCCCCTTCCCAGCCCAGCGCCCCCGGCTGCCAGAACACCTCCCCCTGCAGGCTGGATGGCAGGTATTGCTGGGCCACCCAGTGTTCGGCATAGGCGTGGGGATAGCGGTAGCCGACACCATCTCCGCAGGCCTGGCCATCGCGGTTGCCATCCCGCAGATGGGAGGGCACCGCCTGGCGGTTGGCCTGGCGCACGCTCTTGAGCGCATCAAAGAACCCCAGCACGCTGTTGCTCTTTTCGGCATTGGCCAGGTAGAGGGCTGCCTGGGCCAGGGGGTACAGCCCCTCCGGCAGGCCCACCCGCTCAAAGGCGGCGGCACAGGCCTCCACCACCACGATCGCCTGGGGATCGGCCAGGCCGATGTCCTCGCCGGCGGCGATCAGCATGCGCCGGAAGATGAAGCGCGGGTTTTCCCCGGCCTCCACCATGCGGGCCAGCCAGAACAGGGCGGCATCCGGGTCGCTGCCCCGCAGCGACTTGATGAAGGCGCTGATGGTGTCGAAGTGGGCATCGCCCTGTTTGTCGTAGAGCACGGCCCGCTGTTGGATTGACTCTTCGGCAATGGCCAGATCGATGGCGATGCACCCGTGGCCATCGGGCTCCGTTGTCTCCACGGCCAGCTCCAGCGCATTGAGCAGGCTGCGGGCATCGCCGCCGGCCACATCCACCAGGTGGGCGGCCGCCTCCGCCGTGATGTCCACCTGGCGTTGTCCGTAGCCATGGTCGGGATCCCGCAGGGCCCGCTGCAACAGCTGCTCCAGATGGCTGCTGGCCAGGGGCTGGAGCCGAAACAGGCGAGAACGGCTCACCAGCGCCTTGTTCACCTCAAAGAAAGGGTTTTCAGTGGTGGCACCGATCAGGGTGAGGGTGCCGTTCTCCACCCAGGGCAGCAGGGCGTCCTGCTGGGCACTGTTGAAACGATGCACCTCGTCGATGAACAGGGTGCTGCGTAGGCCGTGACGCTCCAGGCGCTGCTGGGCGGCCTCCACCTCGGCCCGCAGGTCTTTGACGCCGGCCAACACGGCATTGAGGCTGCTGAAGTGGGCCCGGGTGCAGCCGGCGATGATCCGGGCCAGGGTGGTTTTGCCCACCCCCGGTGGGCCGTGCAGGATCAGGTTGCCCACCCGGTCGGCGGCGATGGCGCGTCTCAGCAGGCGGCCGGGGCCGAGGATGCCCTCCTGGCCCACGAAGTCGTCGAGCGTGCGGGGGCGCAGTCGGTCGGCCAGGGGGGCCAGCTGCCGCAAGTGAACGTCACGCTGATGGCGAAACAGGTCTGTCACGGATGGATTTGCATTGCAGTTGTTCCACCGGCTACCTGGGCAGCTTCTGGGATGCGGTTACCTTGCTGAAGAGACAGCCTTGGCCTGTGAGTCCAATTCAAGCGTTCCCACGGTTGGCGGTGGCCCTTTTGGCTGCCAGCGCCCTCAGCAGTTGTGCCAGCAAACCCCAGGCCCGGCAGCCCCCTGTCGTCCAGGTGGAAACCCTGGGAGAAGCCCGCTTTTCACCCGCGATCGAGGTGGTGAGTCGTCTGTCGTCCACCACGGATGTGGCCCTGAGCCCCGAGGTGGATGGCAGGGTGGTAAAAATTCTGGCCACCCAAGGGCAGCGGGTGGAGGCTGGGCAACCGATTTTGGTGTTAGACAATGTGCAGCAAACGGCAAGCTTGGATTCGGCGAAGGCTGAGGCTCGCAAAGACTTTGTGAATGCGGAGCGCTATATTTTCCTGAATGAGCAGGGGGCTGTTTCGGCCAGGGATCGTGATTACTATGTGACCCAAGCCATTCAAAGCCGGGATACGGCCCGTGCCACAGCAGCCGATCTGGGATATAAGTATGTGACTGCTCCTATTGCAGGGGAGATCGGCGATCTAGACTCGGTGAAGCTGGGCGATTTTGTGCGTCAGGGCCAAATAATAACGGGAATTGTAGATAATACAAATCTTTGGACCTTGATGGATATTCCTGCCACCCAGGCTCAACGGGTGCAGCTGGGGCAGTCCGTTCAACTGGAAACCCAGGGGGATCCCCCGGTAACTGGCGTGGGCAAGGTGGTGTTTATTTCCCCCTATTTTGGCGTGAGTGGTGATAATGCCTCCCCGAACACTGTCTTGGTGAAAGCCGCCTTTCCCAATCTCACAGGTCAACTCAAGACCGGCCAGTTCGTGCGCAACCGAATTGTCACAGGGAGCTCCAACCAATTGGCTGTGCCTGTGCAGGCCGTGTTGATGCAAGCCCAGCAACCATTCGTGTATCGCGTGGTGCCCCTATCTGAGGTATTGCCCAAAATCAAGGCATCCACCCAGGTGCCAGAGGCCCAAAAACAAAGGCTTGAGAAACTCCCTCCCGCCACCACGGTGGTGGTGCAAACCGCAGTGAAATTGGGAACGTTGGAGTCGAATCGTTACCCCGTGCTTTCGGGGCTCAGTGCCGGCGATCGGGTGGTGGTGAGCAACACCTCCCTGCTGCGCTCCGGCATGCCCGTGCGGATCGGTACGGCGGGCCCAGGCCCTGCCGCCGCGGGTTCCTGAGGATTTACCACCATGTCGCTCTCCGACAATTTCATCAAGCGGCCGGTCCTCACCACGGTCTGCAGCATCCTGATCGTGCTGGTGGGCCTGATTGCCATCCCCAGCCTGCCGATTGAAAACCTGCCCAATATTGCCCCACCTCAGGTTCAGGTGACGGCTACCTATGGAGGGGCCAATTCATTGGTTACCGAGCAGGCGGTAACCAATGTGCTGGAACAGCAGATCAATGGTGTGCCCGGGTCGGCCTATATCTCCTCTTTAACAACAAATACGGGATCGAGTACGGTTAATGTCTTTTTTGATGAGGGCACTGATATCAATATTGACCAGGTCAATGTCCAGAATCGGGTGTCGCTGGCGATGCCCCAGTTGCCCGATCAGGTCAAGAATACCGGGGTTTCTGTAATTCAGACGACGCCATCCATTTTGATGGCGTATCAGGTTTCGTCTACCCAGGGACAGTTTGATTCGGCCTATCTTAATGGCCTGATCTACGAGCAGCTTTATTACCAATTAGGCAGGGTGCCGGGTGTTGCCCAGGCCAGTTTATTTGGTGGCAGTAACCCTGCTTTTTGGCTGTTTGTTGATCCGGTCAAGCTCAGTGCCAACCGCCTCACGGCGGATCAAGTTGTCAGTGCCGTACGCAGCCAGAACACGGTGGCTGTGGGGGGCTTGATCGGCGGTCCCCCAGCTGGAGGTGACCAGCTCTTCACTTATCCGATCCTGGTGGAGGACAATGGCAATCTTATTTCGGTTGAGCAGCTCAATCAGCTGATTGTTGGCAAGACGCCCCAGGGCAACTTGCTGCGTCTTCAGGATGTGGGTGAGGCCACCTATGGATTCAACACCTTTGCTGTTCAGGGTGTGGATATCAATGGTCATCCGGCAATCACTATTGGTATTTATCAAACCCCCGAGAGTAATGCCCTGCAGGTCTCCCAGGCTGTTGTGGAGTTGATGGATCAGTTCGCAACGCAGCTGCCACCGGGTGTCACCATCAGCGAGATTTACAACGTTGGCCAGTTCATTGAGGCTGCCGTTGATGGTGTGGTTGATGCCTTGGGATTGGCCATTGTGTTGGTGTTGGCCATCCTGTTTTTGTTCCTTCAGGATTGGCGGGCAACAGTGGTACCTACGCTTGCCATCCCGATCTCCCTGGTTGGAACTTTCGCCTTTGTGAAGCTGTTTGGTTTTTCCATCAACCAGCTCACCCTCCTGGGCCTGGTTCTCGCCACTGGTCTGGTGGTGGATGATGCCATTGTGGTTATCGAGGGGGTTGCAAAAAACCTGGAACGTGGCATGCGCCCGCGTCAGGCCGCCCTGGCCTGTATGGGTGAGTTGATCGGCGCGTTGATTGCCACTTCTCTCGTGCTAATGGCGGTGTTTGTGCCCGTGGCGTTTTACCCGGGTGGCATCGGCATCATCTATCGGCAGTTTGCTCTCACGATTGCTTTTTCGATTGCAATCTCCACTTTTAACGCCCTCACATTTTCACCGATGATGGCGGCCCTGGTTCTCAAGACCGAGAAACCTCCAAGGCCTAGCGGCTGGGGTTGGACGGTTGGCGGAATTTTGGTGGGGCTGGCCTTTGGCCGGTTCAGCTCTGCCTCCTTTGGACCAGGGGCCTACCTCGTGGGTGTGCTCGCCTTTGGCTTTGCCGGCAGTCGTCTTGCCACCATCTTTGATGCATTCAATCGCTTCTTCAAGCGGTTGGAGCAGGACTATGCCCGCCTCGTCAGCGCCCTGATTGGCAAGCGCAGGCTGATTCTGGCCGGACTGGCCGGCGGGGTCGTGCTCACGGCCCTGGCCTTTACGGCCTTGCCCACAGCCTTCATTCCGGAGGAGGACCAGGGCTATGGGCTGGGTATCTATCAGCTCCAGAATGGTGCGTCTCTCACCCAAACCCAGGCATTGGGTCAGAACATTGCCGCCGTGTTGCGCGAAGAGGAGGACATCACCACAGCTGGCATCATCAGTGGATCGGGTTTCAATGGTAGTAGTCCTGATCAGGGGTTGTTTTTCTTTGGTCTCAAGCCGCTGGATGAACGCAGTGGTCGTGAGCACAAGGCTCCAGCCATTGTGGGACGACTCAACGCCAAGTTGTCCCAACTGAGTGGGGGATTGGCGGTTGCATCCCAGCCACCGGCTATTCCGGGCTTCTCAGCCCAGGCTGGATTCTATTTCCAGTTCAATGATCTCAGTAATGGTGCCTTTACTTTTAACGAGCTTAACGATTTGGCTTTGAAGCTGATTTCTACTGGTCAGGGTAGTGGTGAATTTTCCAGCCTCTACACCCAATTCATCCCGAGTGCCCCTGCTTTTGGCCTCAAGATTGATCGCTCTATCATGGGAAGTCTCGATGTTGACTTCCAGCAAGCGATGCAAACGATCGCTGTGCTTGCAGGGGGTAATTACTCCGGGCTTACTTATGAGAGTGGCCAGGTTCGCAATATCTATGTGCAGGCCGAGGCTGGGGGACGCAGCGATCTTCAGGACATCTTGAGTTACTACGTGCGTAGTGAAAATGGTTCCCTTGTGCAGGTGTCGGAGTTTGCCAGCTCCGAGCTCACGAGCGCGCCGCCCGTGATCAGCCACTACAATCTTTACCGCACGATCCTTGTGCAGGGTGCAGAGGCCGTGGGCAAGAGCTCCGGCCAAGCGCTTGAGGCGATTCAGAGGATCTTTACCGAGCTTGATTTCACCAATATTGGCTATGCTTTCACTGGTATCGCTTCGCTTCAGCTTTCGGCAGGTAATGCCAGTGTGTTGGTGTTTGGCCTGGGGGTGTTTATTGTTTATCTCGTACTCTCTGCTCAATACGAGAGCTATGTGACGCCGGTGATCATTCTGATGACGGTGCCCCTTGCCATGCTGGGGGCCCTGTTGTTTTTGGCCCTGCGCTCTATTGATCTGAACATCTACGCCCAGGTGGGTTTGGTGACCCTGATTGGCCTGGCTGCCAAAAATGCCATTCTGATCGTGGAGGTGGCCGAGCAGCATCTCGAAGCCGGGATGGGTGTGGTGGAGGCGGCCATTGCCTCGGCCGAATCACGGCTGCGACCAATTTTGATGACTGCCATCGCTGCCCTGGCTGGCTTTCTCCCTTTGGTGCTGGCCAGTACGGCTGGGGCCAACAGCCAGCAGTCGCTTGGCACCGTGATCTTTGGCGGCCTGCTGGTGGCCACGTTGCTGTCGCTGGGGGTTGTGCCCCCCTTCTATGTGGCGATCAAGCACCTGGAACAACGCTGGTTCAGCCCCCCCAGCGAGCAGGTCAGCCCGTCGCCCTAAGGGCCCACGATCGAAGCTTGGCTCGATACCCTGAAATCCATGTGGGGGGTTCCATTGGCCGTTCAGTTCCGCGCCTCAGCTGCTCGCGCTGGTGGGTTTGGCCTGTTGACCCTGCTGGGGCTGGCTGGTGTGGCCTGCCAGCCCAGGGCCCAGGCCCCGGCGCAGCGACCCATTGCCGTGCAGGCTGCAGCCGTTGAGCCCGCCGCCTTCAGCCAGACCGTCGATACGGTGAGCACGCTCGAGGCCATTGACGAGGTGGCCCTGGCGGCCCAGGCCACCGGTCGGATCGAGCAGTTGCTGGTGCGCCAGGGCGATCGGGTGCGCGAGGGGCAGCGGTTGCTGGTGCTTGATCAGGTGCAGCTGCGAGCCGAGGTGGACGCCCTCAAGGCGCAGACGGAAACGGATCGGATCAACTACCAGCGCTTCGAGGAGTTGGCCCGGGTGGGGGCCGATACGGCCCTGCGGCGGGATCAGGCCCGCCAGCAGTTCATCTCCTCCCGCCAGTCCCTGGTGGCCCGGCAGGCGGATCTGCAGTTCCGCGATCTCAAGGCCCCGATCGCTGGGGTGGTGGGGGATCTGCAGGTGAAGCAGGGTGATGTGATTCAGGCCGGAGTCGCCTTCACCACCATCATCCGCAACGACCGGTTGCTCGCCCGGGTGGATGTGCCCGCCGTGTATGCCGACCGCGTGCGG
>JAGYNF010000030.1 GCA_018400215.1 Cyanobium sp. M55B138
CCCATGCGGCGAGCCCCTGCCAGAAGCGGCGGCGGGACTCCAGGAGCGGTGGCAGCTGCCCCAGCAAACTCGGCTCGGCCAGCACCTGCAGGCTCCCCGCCCAGTCGCCCGCCAGGGCGAGTTGGCGGGCCCGCTGCCACTGCAGCTCCCAGCTGGCCGGATCGGCTGGCCAGCGGCGCAGCACGGCCAGGGCTGCGGGCAGATCCCTGGATTCCAGCGCCTGGCGGGCCTGCACAGGGGCGCTCTGCCGCAGGCTTGCCGGCAGTTGCTGGAGCGCCTCCAGGCTGGCGGCGCTGCGGCCTTCAGCCAGGAGGCGCACCGCCTCCTGGCTGAAGGCACCGCTGGGGGTTTGGCGGGCCAGGGCCGCCAACTGGGCTTCGGCTACGGCCTCCTGGTCGGGGTCGCGGAGCCTGGCCTTGGCCAGGGCCAGGCGGGTTTCGGGCTGGCCTGGCTGGTCCCCCAGGCAGCGCAGGGCCGGGCCGATCTGGCCCAACCGGGCCAGGCTGGCGGCCAGCTGGTCGCGCTCGGCAGCCTGCAGGGGGGGCGCGGTGCTGGCGCAGCGCTGGCGCAGCACCGCATCCGCCCCCGGCCAGCGTTCGCCCCAGCGGGCCAGGTGCTCCGCCCCGGCGTTGCCCTGCTCCAGGGCCGCCGCCAGCGCCGCCGGATGGGCCGGAAAAGCCTGCAGCAGGTGCTGGCGCAGTTGGGCATCGTTCCGGCCCAGGGCGAAGAGCGCATCGGCGCTGGCTGGATCGGCTGGAAAGCGCTGCAGCAGGTTGGTCCAGAGCTGGTTGGCGCCGCTGCTGTCGCCCAGCCGTTCGGCGGCTTGGGCCTCCCGTTTCAGCACCACAGCGGCCAGGGGATCGTCACCCCAGCCCTGATGGCGCAACCAGAGCTGCTGCTGCCTTGGGTTGTCGTCTGTGGAATGGCTGCTGCGGCTGAGCAGCAGGGCGGCCTCCCGGCGCCGGGTTGGATCCGGATCCCACTGCAAGATGCGTTGCAGGTCGGCCGCCTTCAGCTCCGGTGTGAGGGGGGGCTGGAGGCGCAGCAGGTGGCGACCGATCAGCAGGATGCCGCCACTCCCCAGACAGGTGGCAGCCAGCAGCAGGGGAAGACGACGCAAGGAGCCGGGCGCTGGTTGCCCAGGCATTCTGGAGATGGCGTGATGCGATCTCCCGGTGCGCTGGCCAGCCTTGCCCCCCCTGCTCTCGAGCCTGCCCGGCAGCGGCCAGCGCCTGCGACTCCTGCGCGTCTGGGCGCTGGCGGGTCTGGCGATGGTGCTGCGGCCCTGGCTGCCGTTCAACCTGCTGCCCGGCTGGGTGGTGGGAGGGCTGTTGCTCTGGGCCGTGCTGGAGCTGGTGATGTGCGTGTGGTGGCCCCGCCGCTGGCGTTGAGGCTGGGCCCGGGCAGGGGGATGGCCTGACCACAGCGCGTAGCCTGACCCCGGTTGCGGGACACGCCATGGCTGCGTCGCATTGCGGGCCGGACTGCCCTGCCGTCGGCTACCCGCTGGGGGATGGGGTTGCGGGATTCGGCACCGATGGGATTCGCGGCGCGGTGGGCAGCCAGGTGACGCCAGCCCTGGCCCTGCAGGTGGGCTACTGGTGCGGGGTGGTGCTGCCCCAGGCGGGACCGGTGCTGATCGGCATGGACAGCCGCAGCAGTGGTCCGATGTTGGTGGCGGCCCTCACCGCCGGTCTCACCGCCGCCGGGCGGGAGGTGTGGCAGCTCGGCATCTGCCCCACGCCGGCGGTGCCGGGCGCCATCCGGCGCTGCGGCGCCGCCGGTGGGCTGATGGTGTCGGCGAGCCACAACCCTCCCGCCGACAACGGCATCAAGGTGTTCGGGGCCTCGGGTGCCAAGTTGAGCCCCCAGCAGCAACAGGTGATTGAGGCCGGCCTGGCCGGAACGGCGGGCGCTCCCGCGTTCCACGGCCACGGCACCGCCAGCGCCCGCGCCGACCTGCTGCACGACTACCGCAACAGCCTGTTGGAGAGCGTGGAGGGGCGCCGCTTGGATGGCTGTGGGGTCGTGCTGGACCTCTGCCATGGATCGGCCACGGCCTGCGGTGAGGCTGTGTTCCGTGACCTGGGCGCCGACGTCACCGTGCTGCACGGCCAGCCGGATGGGCAGCGCATCAATGTGGATTGCGGCAGCACCCATCTGGCGGCGCTGCGGCAGGCCGTGCTGGAGCGCGGCGCGGCCATGGGGTTTGCCTTTGATGGCGATGCCGACCGGATGCTCGCCGTTGACGGCCGTGGTCGCAGCGTTGATGGCGACCAGGTGCTCTACCTGTGGGGCTCGGCCCTGCAGGAGGCCGGGCTCCTGCCCCAGGCGCGCATCGTGGCCACGGTGATGTCCAACCTGGGCTTTGAGCGGGCCTGGCAGGCCAGGGGCGGGCTGCTGGAGCGCACCGCCGTTGGCGATCAACACGTGCACCGGGCGATGCAGGAGTTCGGTGCGGGCCTGGGTGGGGAGCAGTCGGGCCACATCCTCTCGGCCCGCCACGGCATGAGTGGCGATGGCCTGCTCACGGCGCTCCAGGTGGCCACCCTGCTGCATGCCCAGGGGTGCAGCCTGGCCGACTGGCTGGATGGCAGCTTCCGCCCCTATCCCCAGACCCTGGTGAATGTGCGGGTGGTGGAGCGCCAGCGGCGCCAGCAGTGGCAGCAGTGCGAGCCCCTGCGCCGCGCCGTGGAGCAGGCGGAACTGGAGATGGAGGGCCAGGGCCGGGTTTTGGTGCGCGCCAGTGGCACCGAGCCGCTGCTGCGGGTGATGGTGGAGGCGGCGGATGCTGCGGTGGTGCAGCACTGGGCCAGCCAGCTGGCGGCGGCGGCGGAGCAGCACCTCAACGCCGCCTGATTCAGGCGTGGGGCTGGTCGCGGTTGGGGGCCAGGCAGGCCCGGGCCAGGAGCAGGGCGCCAGCGCAGCCATCGCCTGCCGCCTCGGCCAGATGGGCCCCAGGCAGCAGGCTGGAGAGGGCCCGCTCCAGCTGCTGGCGCAGCGGGGCCAGGTGATTCAGGGCCCCGCCCATGGCCCATACGGGCGGGGCGGCCAGGTTGAGGTTGCGGCTGATGGCCGCCGCCATCTCCGCCAGGGCCTCGCCATTGCGCTGCAGGATTGCCGTTGCGGCGCCATCGCCAGCGGCTGCGGCGCTGGCCACCACTGGCGCCAGTCGCGCGAACCCGGCCGGCCCGAAATCGCTCTGCACCACCAGTGCCTTGATGGCGGCGGCGGCCCCGGGCGCCCCCGGCTCCACCCCAAGGGCCCGCCAGAGCTGGGGGCGCAGGGGCGAATCGGGCCGGCGGCCATCGGCCATGGCCAGGCTGGCGCTGAGGCCATCGCGGCCGAGATCCATCGCCGAACCCGCACCGTCGAGCAGCCAGCCCCAGCCGGCGCAGCGGTGCTCCGCCCCCTGGCGGTTGCGCCCCACGGCGATGGTGCCGGTGCCGCTGATCAGCACGAGGCCCTCCCCCTCGCTGCTGCCCATCGCCCCCAGCAGGGCGGTGCGCTCGTCGCCGGTGACCACCACCCGGCCCTGGCCCAGCTCCAGGGCATCGCAGGCCAGCTGGTGCCCCTGGCGCTGCACGGGGCTCCCCACCTCAATGCCGCTGGCGCCCACCGCGGCTGCCCGCAGCACCGCTGGGGTAGCCGCCCCCCTGCGGGCGGCCTGCAGGCTCTGTTGCAGGGCGCGGCGGAAGGCCTCCGCCCCACCGGCACTGGCCAGGTGACGCACCCCCGGCCCCTCCCCCTCGGCCACCACCGCGCCGCCGAGGGTGGCGAGACGGCAGGTGGTGTGGGTCTGGCCGGCATCAAAACCGGCGATCAGGTCTGCCATCGGCCGCCTCAGCTGCGCTTGGGGGCGGCCGCCAGGGTCGCCACACAGAACCAGCCGGTGAGTTGCACCTCCGGCCGGAAGAAGATGGTGTCTGTGAGGCCCTGCACGCCGAGGCCGGCGATCACCGCCAGCACGCCCATGGCCGCCAGGGCCATGGGCCCATCACCCCGCCACAGCTGCAGGCCCCGGCGCAGGCTGGCCACCACCAGGCCGAGGCCCGCCAGCAGGCCAGGAATGCCGGCTTCAACGGTGAGCTCCAGCGGGATGGAGTAGGCGCTCAGGGCATTGAAGCGGGGCTGCTGGTAGAGCGGATAGAGGAGATTGAAGGCGTCGTTGCCGGGGCCGATCCCCAGCCAGGGTCGGGCCTGGATCATGTCGAGCGCGGCCAGCCACACGTTGATGCGGAAGTTGTTGGAGCTGTCACCGCGGCCGGCCAGCAGGCTCAGCACCCGCACCCGCAGGGGTTCCAGCTGCCACACCAGCACCGCCAGCAGCGCCGCACCGCCCAGCAGCACTGCCAGTGGGATCACGCGGCGCCACAGGGGTGGCCAGCTGCGGGTCTGGCGCACCGCCAGCAACAGCGCCAGCACGGCTGCGGCGGCCACCAGGCCCATCCAGGCGCCGCGGCTGTAGGTGAGCACCAGGGCTGCGGTTCCGAACGTCAGGGTGGTGAGGGCAAACAGGCGGGGCAGCGGCCGCTGCCAGCGCAGCAGGGCCACCAGGGCCAGGGGCAGGATCGGCAGCAGGTAGCCCGCCAGCAGGTTGGGGTTTTCAAGGGTGCTGTAGATGCGCACGGTGCCGCTCGCCACTGAATTGGGGTCGGCCCAGCGCGCCAGCTCGCTGGTGTCGGCATAGAGCTGACGCAGGCCGATCACCGTGGTGACCAGGGCGCCCCCCAGCAGGGCCGCCACGATCCGATCCCACCAGCGCGGTGCGGCCCGGAGCAGCTCGTGCATCAGGGCATAGACCCCCAGGTAGCTGGCCAGTTTGAGCAGGCCCTTGAAGGCTGCGGCGGGCACCGGTGAGAAGCCCGTGGCCAGCAGGGCCACCGCCAGGATCGCCAGGATCCAGCCGTTGATGGCGCCGATCTGGCCCGCTGGTCGGCCCAGGGCCAGTAGCAGCCACAGCAGCCCGCAGGCCAGGATCAACAGGCTGAGCCCCCCGCGGCTGACCAGCGGCAGGGTGGCCATCAGGGCACACAGCACCAGCCCGGCGATCGGCAGCAACCGGGAGGCCACGGGCCCTGCGGGCCAGGACGCCAGCAGACCCTGCCAGCGCAGCAGCAGCGGCGGCGCAACGGCCCTGCCGGATTGACCCATGTCTTCGCCTCCTGCTTCGTCCATGGATTGGCCTGGTGGGCTTCAGTCGGGATTATCGGTGGCCCCGAGTGCCGCAGCGGCTTGGTCGGTGCGCACATAGAGCACCCGGTACACCGGCAGGCCTCTGCTCAGCACGTGGGTCTCGCGTTCGCTGGGCACGGCCAGTGGGTTGCTTGCCCGCCAGGGCCTGGCATCGGCCAGGGGTCGCCTGAACCAGCCACTGGCGTCGATCAGGCTCACCATCGGCTCGATCACGGCCAGCACATCGCTCTGCACGAACAACTCCCGGCCCGGCAGCAGGGCTGCAGCCAGGGCCCCGAGCAGGGCGGGTTGCAGCACCCGGCGCTTGTGGTGCTTCTTTTTGAACCATGGGTCGGGGAATTGAATCGTGACCCGTTCCAGCAGGCCAGCGGGCAGCTGCCCCAGCCAGTCCTGCAGGCTCACGTTGGCGTTGCAGAACAGGTAGTGCAGTTGGCTGAGCTGCAGCGCCTGGCGATCCGCCTCGGCGGCCTCCACCAGGGCGCGGCGGATTTCCACGCCCAGGTAGTTGCGCTGGGGCTCGGCCTGGGCCAGGGCCAGCAGGAAGCGGCCGCGGGCGCAGCCGATGTCGAGGTGGAGGGGGCGGTGCGGCTGGCTGAACAGCTCCCCCGGCGGGGGCAGGGGCAGCGGCTGCTGGTAGAGGCTGCTGAGGGGATTGACGTGTTGGCGCACCATCAGAGCGGCGGTGAATCCCCCTGACCTGCGGTGGCGGTGGCGGCAGCAGCGGTGGGGGTCGGTCGTGGCACGAGAAAGCCCCAGCTGGCGGTGTAGCCGTGCAGGTGGGTGGTTCCCCCCACCGGGCCCAGCTCGCCATTGCAGAAGGCACCGGCGATGGGCAGGTCGCCGAATTGCTGCCGGCAGAGGCCCACATCCCCATCGGCATGGCCATAGAGGCCGGCGCCCCTGCCGAGGCAGGCGAACAGCAGGGCCGCCAGGGGCTGGGGCTGCCGTTGCTGCTGCAGGGCCAGTAACTGGCGCAGTTCCTGGCTGGAGGCGGCGCCATCGCGCAGCTGGAACTGCACCTGTTGCCCCACCCGCATCCGTTCGGCCACGGCCACGGCGCCATTGCGGGGATCCACCCCCACCAGGTTGCGCACCAGAAAGGCCGCGTTCCCCTCGCCGCCGCCGGGCTCGAGGCTGAAGCTGTTGTAGCCCACCCCGAGGAAGAGGGAATGCTTCACCAGCTCCCGCTCCTCGGGGGTGAGGTCGGTGAGGATGGCCTGCAGGGCCGCCACGGGCGTGTTGCGCTGATCGCCCTGGCTGAGTTGCAGCACCACGTTGCGCTGGGCCTGCTCCACTTCAAACACCGGACCGATCGGCCGGCAGCCCTGGGCCACCACCGGATCGAGGCCCCAGGCCCCATCGATCAGACAGCCCACGGCGCCGCCCCAGACCCCCTGATCAAACAGCAGCGAGCCGTGGGGGGCGCTGTGGGGGCTGGCGATTCCGCCCAATTTCACCGCTGCCGGACAGGCGTAATCCAGGCCTGCGATCAGGTCGTTGATGCCGCTGAAGCTGGGATCGATCAGCAACAGCATCGAGTGATCGCTCCACCCTGGCGCAGCTCCCACCAGGGCTCGCCAGGGATCGGCCGAACCATCCAGATCCGGCAGTGGCTGGGGGGGGATCGCAAAGGGTTGGATGCGGGCGCCGGGCAGGCGCAGCAGCGCCACGCTCACGGCGGGTTGCTGCTCCAGCTCCCGCGCCGGTTGGGCCGGGGCCGTGCCGATCACACCGCCGGCCAGGCAGCCCAGCCAGTGGGTGGCCTGCAGGCGTTGCCGCAGCAGCGGCAGCAGGCGGGGCAGGTCGCTGGCGAAGCTGGCCGACACAAACACCAGGCCCAGGTCGGCCGTCTCACCAGCCGATCCGAGCTGGGCGCTGATGGCAGCGGCGCAGGCCTCCAGGGATGCCTCGGTGGCCAACGCGGTGCGACACCAGGCCTGGGGGGCGCTGGCGCGGCGCTGCAGCCAGCCGGGCAATGAAAAAGCAGCCATGGATTGGACCCTATCGCCTGCCGGGGGGTGCGGATAATGGCGACTTCCCGTACCACTGCCGTGCCGGACCCGCTCTATCGCTCCCTGGTTTGGCTGGATCTCCGCGTTGCGGTGTTGTTCAGCGTGGGTGTGCCGTTGGTGTTGCTGGTGTGGGCAGCCCTGCGCCGCGAGCGGGCCCTGGTGCGCCTGCTCGCCATCTATTGGAAGGTGGCCAGCCTGTTGTTGATTGCCGATCTGCTGCTCAGCGATCGGCGTCCACTCGGCTTTCTGCTCCTGGTGCTGGCCCAGTTGTTGGTGGTGGTGAGCCTGTGGTTCTGGGTGGATCTCAATGAGGAACTGGCCGACCTGCCGCCCTGGCGGCCCCTGCCCCTCACCGTGCGCATCTGGCGCTGGAGCCTCAGCATCTGGGGGCTGATCGGGGCGGGCTTCAGTGCCACGGCCCTGGGCTG
The DNA here is from genome assembly GCA_018400215.1 of Cyanobium sp. M55B138. Lineage (GTDB taxonomy): Bacteria > Cyanobacteriota > Cyanobacteriia > PCC-6307 > Cyanobiaceae > NIES-981. The sequence continues at coordinate 7,637 of JAGYNF010000030.1, forward strand.
CATGGATGGGGCCCGGATGGACAGCGCCCGCTGTGCGGCCTGGCTGCAGCCGCCGCTGGAGCTGCATCAGCATCTGGAGACGGTGTTCGACTTCGTGTTTGGCGGCCAGTGGACCCCCGCCGTGGCCGCCTTCATCGGCTATGGGGGCCTGCTGGCCTATGGGGTGGGGCTGCTGCAGTGGCTGCTGGTGCGGCTGCCCAAGCTCGGCCGGGTGGCAGGGGAATTCTGATGGCGCCCTCCGCCTTGGCTCTGGTGGCTGGCCTTGAGGCGATCAGTCGCGGTCGGCCCGACCGGGTGCTGCGACTGCGGGGGCTGCTGGCTTGCGCCGCTGCTGGGGAGGAGCCCTACGAGCTGTTGATCTTTCGAGGTTTCGCCAGCAGCACCACCCACCCCACCGGCTTCGATCCCGATCAACCGGTGCTGCCCGATGGCGTGGTGTTGGCCAGTGCCGAGCTGCTGGCGGGTCCGCTCAATCCGGCTGCGGAGCAGCTGCTGGCGGCGGCCGCGGCGCCCGAGCACTATCTGCAGCCGGCCGCCTGGCTCTAGGTGCGTCTGGCCTCAGGCCAAAAAGTGGTGCCAGTGGGGACAGATCGCGGCGATCTTCTCCTGCCACTCCTGCAGCTGCGCAAGGCGGGCCAGCTCGAAATCGGCGAAGTCGAAGCCCGGTGCCACCGTGCAGCTCGCCAGGCTCCAGGCGCTGCCGGGGGCTGGGGTGGCGGCGAACCAGCTGCCGGCCGGCACCACCCGTTGGGGTTGCTGCCCGCTCGCCAGATCCAGGCCCAAGCGGTGCTCCCGGGCCGTGCCATCGGGGCCGATGGCATAGATCACCAGCCCGCCGCCGCCGTGGTGGTGCCAGGCCTCATCGGAGCGGATCCGGTGCCAACACGAGCGTTCGCCGCTCTGCAGCAGATAGAGGATGGCGGTGCTGACCGCCCGCAGACCCCAGGGGGTCTGGATCTGCAGGGCAGCCCGGTGGGTCTCGCGATAGTGCCCCCCCTCCGGATGGGGGAGCAGCTGGAGCTGCTGGATCAGCTCCGTGGCCCTCCAATGGGCCGCCATGGTGGTGGGATCGGGCGGCTGCAAGGGTCAGGTCTCCAGCACGGCCACGCAGCGGCCGCAGAGGCTGGGGTGGCTGCTGTGGCTGCCGATGTCGGTTTCGTAGTGCCAGCAGCGCTCACATTTCTGGCCGGCGGCCCTGGCGATGCGCACTCGCACGCCGGCCACCTCCGCCTCCTGCAGCACCTGCACCTGCCCCGCGCCGTCGATGCACAGGTCGGAGACCAGCAGCCAGTCAGCCAGGTTGTCGACCTCGGGGTGGGCTGAGCCCCCCAGCCAGGTGAGGGCGTCCACCAGTGCGCTGCTGCCCTCGGTGAGCTCCAGCTGCACCTGGGCCTCCAGGGAGGCACCCAGCTGGCCCTCGGCGCGGCAGACCTCCAGTTGGCGGTTCACCAGGGCCCGCAGCTCCAGGATCGCCGCCATCGGCGGCTCCAGCTCCGGCCGACGCCACGCCTCGGCTGCCGTGGGCCAGCCCCGCTCAAACACCGAGGTCTCGACCACCGGATAGGGCAGGTTCTGCCAGATGTCCTCGGCCATGTGGCAGAGCACCGGCGCGATCAGGCCGGCCAGGCGCTCCACCACCAGGGCCAGCACGGTCTGGCAGCTGCGGCGACGGAACTCGCTAGCCCCGCTCACGTAGAGGCGGTCCTTGGCGATGTCGAGGTACACGTTCGAGAGATCCACCACGCAGAAGTTCTGCAGGGCCTGAAAGAAGCGATAGAACTCGAAGCGCTCAAAATCCCCGGTCACCGCATCGATCAGGGCGGCGGTGCGCTGGAGCATCCACTGGTCCAGCAGCGGCAGCTCGGCGTAGGCCACGGCGTGACTGCGCGGGTCGAAGTCGTGCAGGTTGCCCAGCAGGTAGCGGGCCGTGTTGCGCACCTTGCGGTACACATCCGCCAGCTGTTTCACGATGCCCGGGCCGAGGGGCACATCGGCGGAATAGTCCACCGAGCTCACCCACAGCCGCAGCACATCGGCGCCGTAGGCGGGGTCCTGCTTTTCGTTTTTGCCGCCCTCCACCAGCACGGCGGGATCCACCACGTTGCCGAGGGATTTGCTCATCTTGCGGCCCTTCTCATCGAGGGTGAAGCCGTGGGTGAGCACCCGTTTGTAGGGGGCATGGCCATGCACCGCCACCGAGGTGAGCAGGCTGCTCTGGAACCAGCCGCGGTGCTGATCGCTGCCCTCGAGATAGAGATCGGCGGGATAGTCGAGACCGCGCTGCTGCAGCACCCCGGCCCAGGAGGAGCCGGAATCGAACCACACGTCCATGGTGTCGCTGCCCTTGCGCCACTGGTCGGCCTCGCCTGCCAGGTCGGGCGGCAGCAGGTGGGCCTCATCGCGCTGCCACCACACATCGGAGCCGTGCTCGGCGATCAGGGCCTGGATGTGGCGCAGCGTGTGCGCGTTGAGCAGCACCTCATGGGTTTCGCGGTGATAAAACACCGGAATCGGCACGCCCCAGGTGCGCTGGCGGCTGATGCACCAGTCGCCCCGCTCCCCCACCATCGCCTCGATCCGGTTGCGGCCGCTGGCGGGGAGCCACTCCACCTGGGCGATCGCCTCCAGGGCGGCGGCGCGGAAGCCCTCCACCGAGGCAAACCACTGCTCGGTGGCCCGGAAGATGGTGGGTTTCTTGGTGCGCCAGTCGTAGGGGTAGCGGTGTTCGTAGGGCTCCTGCTTGAGCAGGGCACCGGCGGCCTCGAGGGCCGCGATGATCGTGGGATTGGCGTCCTTGAGCACGTTGGTGCCGGCAAACGGGCCCGCCTCTTCCGTGAGGGTGCCGGCCTCATCCACCGGGCAGAGCACCGGCAGGCCGTATTTCTTGCCGGTGTTGAAGTCGTCCACGCCGTGGCCGGGGGCGGTGTGCACCAGGCCTGTGCCGGTTTCGGTGGTGATGGTGTCGCCGCCGAGCACCACCTGGCCGCGGCGCTCCAGCAGCGGATGGCGGTACACGATCCCCTCCAGCTCTTCGCCCTTGAGCGTGAGCAGGGGTTTGAGTCCCAGGCCGAGGGTCTGCTGCAACCCCTCCACCAGCTCGGTTGCCAGCACCAGATGGTTGGAGAGGCTGTCGCCGCCATCCACCGCGCAGATGCTGTAGTCGAGCCGGCCATTCACCGACACCGCCAGGTTGGCGGGCAGGGTCCAGGGGGTGGTGGTCCAGATGGCAACGGAAAGCGTGATCGGCCGGCCGGTGGCGTTCATCTGGCCGCTGTCCTCCACTTCGAGGCCCACGGCCTTGAGGCGGCCCGCCAGGGCCGTGGGCACGGCCTCCACCGGGAAGGCCACGAACACGCTCGGCGAGGTGTGGCCGTCGGGATATTCGAGTTCGGCCTCGGCCAGGGCGGTGCGGGAGCTGGGGCTCCAGTGCACCGGCTTGAGGCCCCGGTAGATGTGGCCGGCCAGCACCATGGAGCCGAACACGCCGATCTGGGCGGCCTCGTAGCCCTTCTGCAGGGTGAGGTAGGGGGCGTCCCAGTCGGCCCAGATGCCCCAGCGCTGGAAGCCCAATTTCTGGCCCTCCACCTGGTCGCGGGCATAGGCGTGGGCCTTCTGGCGCAGCTCCAGGGGGGTGAGCTCGGCCCGTTCTGCGCCCTTGAGCCCCTGCAGCACCTTGAGCTCGATCGGCAGGCCGTGGCAGTCCCAGCCCGGCACAAACCGGGCCCGCTTGCCCTGCAGCAGGGCGGTTTTGTTGATGATGTCCTTGAGGATCTTGTTGAGGGCGTGGCCCACGTGCAGGGCGCCGTTGGCATAGGGCGGCCCGTCGTGCA
>JAGYNF010000300.1 GCA_018400215.1 Cyanobium sp. M55B138
TGGACGTGCTGCTGGATTCGGCGGCCTCGGGCTGGAACACGGTGGAGCGCGAAGGCGTGAGTGTGCGCCACCCAGCCCGCTTCGTGCTGATCGGCTCCGGCAATCCTGAGGAGGGCGAACTGCGGCCCCAGCTGCTGGATCGCTTCGGCATGAGCGTGGAGGTGCGCACCGTGCGCGACCCCGAGCTGCGGGTGCAGGTGGTCGACCAGCGCACCGCATTTGACGATGACCCCGACGGCTTCAATACCGCCGTGCAGCCCAGCCAGAACGCCCTGCAGGAGCGGGTGGTTGCCGCCCAGAAGCTGCTCCATCAGGTGCAGATCGACGACGACCTGCGCATCCGCATCAGCGCCATCTGCGGCGAACTGGATGTGGACGGCCTGCGGGGCGACATCGTGACCAACCGGGCTGCCCGCGCCCTGGCGGCCTTTGAGGGCCGTACCGAGGTCACCGAAGACGACGTGGCCCGGGTCACCGCCTGCTGCCTGCGCCACCGGCTGCGCAAGGACCCGCTCGAGCAGATCGATTCGGGCGATCGGGTCGTGAAGGTGTTCTGCAAGGTGTTCGAGCGGGGCGAACCCAGCGACCGCAGTGCCTTCGAGCTGGCCCTGGCCGCCTGATGCCGCCAGGGCCGCACGGCATTGATAACGGCATATGATGCCACTATGAATATGGACCGAGGGGGTGCGGGCCCAATGCGCACGATCATCGATCTGCCCGATATCGATCGGGAACGGCTCGACAGCCTCTGCCGCCAGCGCGGCCTGTCCCGTGCCGAAGGCCTGCGCCAGGCCCTGCGCAGCTGGCTAGACCACCAGGGCGTTCAACACCAGAGCGTCTTCGGGCTGTGGCGCAACCGCCCAGAAGACGCCCTGAGCCTGGAACGGACGCTGCGCAGCGAATGGGAGCGCTGACTTGGCCGCTGGTATTGCGGCTGCAGGGCTGCTACTCGACTCCAACATCCTGATTGACCTCTTACGCGGGGAAGCCCAGGCCCTCGCCTCGATCGAGGCCCACGCCGGTGCAACCTCGATCAGCGTGATCAGCTGGATGGAAATCCTGGTGGGCTGCCACGACGACGAATTGGACGCTGTGGAACCCTGGCTCAGCAGCTTTCGGCGCCTGGAACTGACCCAGGCCATCGTCTGCAGCTGGTGACCCGCAACACCCGCGACTTCCCAGAGGCCCTCGGCGGTGTGCAGGTTCCTTACCGACTCAGCCCCGAGCTCTGAGCAATACGAATCGTCTGCATCGATTCCAGCCGTGCCTCGCTTCGACCCGCTGGATCCAGGTTTCCGCGCCCGCCGAGAAGCCGTCGATGCGCTGTTTAAGCCCTGGACGCTGATCAACCAACTGGGCGCCCTGCCGCGCCCTCCGGCGGTGGTGCTGCTGCTCAACTGGCGGCTGTGCCGTGGGCTGCTGCGGCCAAAAATGGAGCGCTGGCCCGAACGCCCAAGGCCAGGCTGCTGGAGCCGCTGATCGGGCAACCGGCCGGGCTGAAACTGCTGCTGCTGCGGCTGGCGCTGATCCCGATGAATACGTGGCCATGTTGGCCGACATCATCCAGTACGACGGGCTCACTGGTTACACTCTCCGTAAAATTGGTGCCAACCCCAATTCGCAATGTTCGTTCGATGTGGTGATCGGTAAGCGCGGTGAGAAGTTGCGCCTGCAGGGCTCCAACAGCAGAAAGGCTGAGATGGTGATCAAGAACTTCAGCAGCGAGGATCTCGTCAAGCTCGATCGCTTCGGGGTGCCTTTGCTCGGCACCATCGAGGAGATGCGGCACCACT
>JAGYNF010000301.1 GCA_018400215.1 Cyanobium sp. M55B138
AACGATCAGCAGGCCGCCTTCTACTTCAGCCACTGACCGCATCAGCTGTGTTTCGGGTTGCGACTTGCCCTCCAATTCAGCCAGATCCACCTGAAACTGCTCAAGCGTGGCTCCGGGCCAGAGGTTCGCCACCAAGTACATCATCTTCAGGCAAGTGAAGCTCAACACTTCGCTAGGCGCAGCTGTTCAGAGCGAGCTTATGTAGGCGGGATCCTCGCTGCCGAAGAGGTGATCGAGGTGGGTGAAGTAGAGGCCGAAATGCACCCCAGGACGCCTGTGGTGCAGGGCATGGTGGCTGGGACCAATCAACCAGCGGCCCAGCCAGTGGTGGGGAAAGGCCAGGGGCAGGCGGTCGAGCCCCAGGTGGTTCACCACCGCCCAGATGGTCATGGTGCTGAGCACGGCGATCAGGGTGATCGGGTGCAGGGGGATCAGGGCCACCACCACGATCAGGAACAGGGCCTGCAGCGCCGCCTCCGGTGGATCGAAGGCGAAGGAGGTCCAGGGGGTGGGGCAGTGGGAACGGTGGTGACCGCTGTGCATCCAGCCATAGAGGGCAGGTCGGTGCACGAGCCGGTGGGTCAGATAGAACCAGGCGTCCTGCAACAGCAGCACCAGCAGGTAGCTGGCCAGCCCATAGGCCAGCCCGCCCACGGGGTTCGGCACAGCCGTGTAGAGGCGAGTCAGCCCGTGGCGATGGGCCGCCAGCAGGGCGAGGGAGGCGAGGGCAAACACCCCGGCCGAGAGCACCGAGAGCACGATGTCGCGGCGGATCGAAATCGCGGAGGGTTGCCGTGGTGGGGTTTGGCCTGCGGGACGCTCAGCGTTGCCTGGGCGGTAGAGCAGCAGGTGGGACACCCCGGCCACCAGCACGTAGCGCGCCAGGATCAAGCCGAACACGATCAGCCCTTCAAGTAGCGGCGCGTCCCCCTGTCCCGTCTCGAAAACCAACCCAGCCATTGCCGCCATTCCGTCCAGCCCATCGAATCCAGCGGAGCAGCCGTCAATCAGCCTGGTTCAGGCTAGGTGCGGATTCGTGGCCGTAGAGCACCCGTGCGATGGCTTGGCGAAGCTGGTTATGGCAGGGGGGAGCGCAGATACCCCCAGGCCGAACTGATCGCCAGCAGCAGCGACGGCCAGAACAGCCACCAGCCGATCAGCGGCACCCAGCTGGCCCCGCTCCAGGGCCAGAGCAACAGCAGCAGGCTGCTGAATTGCAGGATTGTTTTGGCCTTGCCGCCCCAGGAGGCAGGGCCGCCGCTGCTGGCGCCGCTGCGCCAGCCGGAGATCAGCAATTCCCGGGCCAGCAGCAGCCAGATCGCCCACAGCGGCAGGATGCCCTCGGCCCCCAGCCAGAGCAGGGGGGCGGCGATCAGGATCTTGTCGGTGAGCGGATCGAGGCGGGCCCCCCACACCGAGCCGCCACCGGCGCGGCGGGCCAGGGCGCCATCGGCCCAGTCGCTCAGGCCAGCCAGCAGCAGCAGCACCCAGGCCAGGCTGGGCTGGCCGCTGGTGAGGGCCAGGATCAGGGGCAGGCCCACCAGGGCCCGGGCCACGGTGAGGCCATCGGCCAGGCGGCGCAGGTTCACGGCAGGGGGCCCAGTTGGCCGTCGAGGCCGTAGGGCTCGGCATCGGCCGGGTCTCGGATGCCCAGCTCCTGGCGCCACTGGCGCACGGGCTTCTCCCAGCCCTCCTCCCACTTCACCGCCACCAGACACTGGGCCATGCGGGCGATGGTGTGGCCGTGGGCCTGGGCGGCGCTGAGCAGGGGGAAGCGCTCCGGCTGGAA
>JAGYNF010000302.1 GCA_018400215.1 Cyanobium sp. M55B138
AAATCCGAGGTAATCGCCTGTGGTGCGAGTACCGCAAAAGCACCAGTCGTGGCGAGACCCAGCCCAGGTCTCTGCGTCTTCTTCCCTGTGACGACTGGGCTTTTGAGCGGGCCGCGAAACGTCTTGGTCGATGAGCATGACGGATGGGATCCCCAACATCCAATGGATGCAGCAGCCAGATTTCTTCAGCGGTCTCTGGGGCTGAACCGTCATGCGGCCAGGCCGCAGAAGCATGGGCAGGGACGCCCTGGGAAACCTATCGCTCCCGTACCTGCTCCATTGGGCAATCCATCGCTCTCTCTGGCTTGTACCGACTAAGAGTGATAGGTTGCTTTTGGTGCACCTTCTCGGGACTGATCGCTCCCATCCACCATGAATGCCAAGGAGCTTCGGCTGGCCCAAATGGATGCAGTCCTGCAAGACGCTGCGAGGCATCCGCTGCCGCCACGGCCTCCGGCGGGCTGGCTGCGGGCCATCCGCGAGGCCCTGGGGATGACTTCCGGGGTACTGGCAGAACGCCTTGGAGTGACGGCTTCTGGGGCGCGCAAGCTGGAGCAGGCCGAGGCGGCCGATGCCATCACGCTTGGCACCCTGCGGCGGGTGGCTGAGGCCCTCGAGTGCGACCTGCAGTACGCCTTGGTGCCCAGGTACCCGCTGCGGGAGATGAGAAGGCAGCAGGCCCTGCAGTTGGCGCAGCAGTGGCAGCTACGGGCCGGCCGCACCATGGCGCTGGAAGCCCAGCCCATTGATGCGCCATCTGAGGGAACACAGGAGCGGCTAGAGGCCATGGCCCAGGAGATCCTCCGCACCAGCGGCAGCCGGCTGTGGGATTGAACGAGGGGCTACCGGCCGGAGCGACGCCCCTCGATGGGGAGGAGCTGGAGGGGCTGCTGCCCACCCATCTGGTGAACCGCAGCCAGCTCAACGAATGGGAGCAACAGAACATTGAGGCTGCCCTGCTCTGGCTGTCGCGCCAGCGGCGGTCCCGGCCGCTGGAGGAGAGCTGGCTGCGGCGTTTGCATCGCGAGATGTTCGGCCAGAGCTGGCGTTGGGCCGGTCAGTACCGCAGCAGCGACAAGAGCATCGGCGCGAACTGGCGCCAAATCCGCATGCAGGTGCCGGCCCTGCTGGCCGACATCGCCTACCAGGTGGAGCACCGGGTGGAGCCGTTGGATCAGATCGCCATCCGTTTCCATCACCGGTTGGTCTCCATCCACCCCTTCCCCAATGGCAACGGCCGCCATGGCCGCCTGATTGCTGACGTCTTGATCGAGCAGCTCGGTGAACCTCGCTTCTCCTGGGGAGGCAGCAGTTCCCTGGTGAATGCCTCAGCCCTACGCCAGCAGTACATCGCGGCTCTCCAGCAGGCCGACCGCGGTGACGTCAGCGCACTGCTGGCCTTTGCACGAGCGAGCTGAGCAGACACCGCAGTGCTCTGGTCGGCAACGGCCGTCCTCCGCTCCGGGGCCAGTGTGGGAGTGGCAGGCATGGCTGTCCTCCCGCGGCTGCGGTGGCCAGGCTGTCGCCCGCGTTGATGGGGAAAGAGAAGGCCCCAAGTTTCCTCGCGCGGCTGCACGACCAGCTAGACATTCAGCACTGAATTTGCTGGCTGTTTTTATCAGCCTCCAGGTCATCCCGCGCATGGCTTTGCTTTGCATAGATCCATTGTTCTGCAGTGAATCTGCCCACTATTAAGTGCGTTTGTACTGGTAGAATAAGGGCTGCGCCAAAGGCCCCGAGCCCATCGCCTGCGGCAACGAAATCCCGAGACAATCTGCTCCGTT
>JAGYNF010000303.1 GCA_018400215.1 Cyanobium sp. M55B138
TCAACGAGCGCCTGGGCTACTGGCAAGGCCAGCAGCTGGAGGGGGGTGAGCCGGTGAGCACGGTGTTGCCCCATTCCCTGGCCTTCAACCTCTTTCTGCACAACTCGCCCCTGCAGGCCAATGGCTACTGCGAGGAGGAGCTCAAGATGCTCAACGAAACGCGCAAGATCATGGAGTTGCCCAACCTGCGCCTCTCGGCCACCTGTGTGCGGGTGCCGGTGTTGCGGGCCCACTCCGAGGCGGTGAACATCGAATTCTTTGAGCCCTTTCCGGTGGCAGAGGCCCGGGATCTGCTCCAGCAGGCTCCCGGTGTGGAGCTGATGGATGATTTTGCCGCCAACCGTTTCCCGATGCCCACGGATGTGACCGGCCGCGATCCGGTGGCGGTGGGCCGCATCCGCCAGGACCTCAGCGATCCCCATGCCCTTGAGCTTTGGCTCTGCGGCGACCAGATCCGCAAGGGGGCGGCGCTCAACGCCATCCAAATTGCCGAGCTGTTGATGCGGGCGCCCGCCGCTGGCCCGGGGGGTGCGGTGTGACGTCGGCATGTTTTGGCCGGGTGATCACGGCCATGGTCACCCCGTTCACAGCGGCGGGTCAGGTTGATCTGGAGCAGGCGGCCCGCCTGGCGGAACACCTGGTGAACCACGGCTCCGATGGGCTGGTGATCTGCGGCACCACGGGCGAATCCCCCACCCTCAGCTGGCCGGAGCAGCACCAGCTGTTTGCCGCGGTGAAGGAGGCGGTGGCCGGCCGTGCCTGCCTGATTGCCGGCAGTGGCAGCAATTGCACCGCCGAAGCGATTGAGGCCACCCGCGAGGCGGCCGCCCTGGGCGCCGATGCCGCCCTGGTGGTGGTTCCGTATTACAACAAGCCGCCCCAGGACGGCCTCGAGGCCCACTTCCGCGCCATTGCCGAGGCCGCCCCAGGGCTGCCCCTGATGCTCTACAACATTCCCGGCCGCACGGGCACCAGCCTGGCGCCCGAGACGGTGGCCCGCTTGCTGGATCTCCCCAATGTGGTGAGTTTCAAGGCCGCCAGCGGCACCACCGAGGAGGTGAGTGCCCTGCGGGCCGCCTGTGGCCAACGGCTGGCCATCTACAGCGGTGACGACGCCCTCACCCTGCCCATGCTTGCCGTTGGCGCCGTGGGCGTGGTGAGCGTGGCCAGCCACCTCGCTGGACCCCAGATCAGCGCCATGATTGAAGCCTTCTTCTCCGGCGATCTGGCGACGGCCCTGGCTCTGCATGAGCAGCTGCTGCCCCTGTGTCGGGCCCTCTTCTGCACCACCAATCCGATTCCGGTGAAAGCCGCGCTGGAACTCAGCGGCTGGCCGGTTGGTGCTCCCCGTCTTCCCCTTCTTTCCGCCAACGATGCCGTGAAACAACGTCTCTCCGAAACCCTGGCTGCCCTGCGTCCTACTTGACGCCAAGGCTGATCAGCTGACCGGTGCACCGTCCACCACTTAGTCCACCATCCAGTCCACCACCTAGCGACGGTTGTCCAGATCCAGTTTTCACACCCTTTTTGTTTCTCCTTTTTACATGTCCAATTCCAATTCCAGTTCCAATGGCACCAAGCAACCGGCCCTGAGGGTGATTCCCCTCGGTGGTCTGCACGAGATCGGCAAGAACACCTGTGTGTTCGAGTTTGGCGACGACATCATGCTGGTGGATGCCGGCCTGGCCTTCCCCAGTGATGGCATGCATGGTGTGAACGTTGTGATGCCCGACACCAGCTATCTGAAGGAAAATCAGCAGCGCATCCGCGGCATG
>JAGYNF010000304.1 GCA_018400215.1 Cyanobium sp. M55B138
GGAGTGGGCCCAGGCGATCGCCTCGGTGGCAGCCCTGTTTCGGGCGCAGTTCCCCGCTGCCCGGGCCAATCTCACCCCCTGGCGCGACGATCCCCTCACCCGGGCCTGGGCCGAAGCCGAGAGCGTGGATCTCTCGTTTCATTTTCCCGGCTGGAACCCCCGCAACCAGTGCCGCTCGGTGCTGGTGCAGCTGCGCCTCGATGCCGCCCCCGCCAGCGGCCGGCCACGGCTGCTGGGGGTGGTGGTGCGCGGGCTCACCTACGAATCGGAACGCTGGCGGCTGGCCACGGTGGGGGAGTGGCAGCCCAGCGGCAGCCACCTGCCCGATCCGGCGGTGGTGGTGCGGCTGCAGACCTTCTGCCGTGCGCTGTTCGATCTGATCAACGGTGCCAGCGTGGCGGCGGCCTGAGCAGGCCTCGGGCCCCACGATCACCAGAGCAGCCGCACCGGGTAGCGGTGGATCTCCGGGTCTGGGGTCACCAGCACCAGACCGCCTTCGATGGCCTGGCAGATCAGCATGCGATCAAAGGGGTCGCGGTGGTGATCCGGCAGCTTTGGCAGGTGCCGCAGGGCCTCCTCCTCCAGGGCCAAGGGCAGGATGCCGTGGCGCTGCCGTTCCTCGCGGGCCGGGGCTGAGAGGTCGCCTGGGGTGCGCACCATCCACAGGAAGGTGCAGGTGTCGAGCAGCAGCCCGGCACAGTGCCCACTGGTGCTCAAGGGGCCTGTCCCTCAAAGGCCGCCTGAAGGTCGGCCGGTAGGGGCTCGAAGAAGGCCGAAGGGATTGGTGTGCCGGCGTCGCTGGCCTGCCCCAGGGGTCTGGGGCCCTTGGGCAAGGGGGGCTGCGTTGGGCGCAATTCGGCAATCGGACGATTCCGGCGGGTAATCACCAGGCGTTCCCCGCGCTCCACGCGGTCGAGCAGGGCTGAGAACTGGGCCTTGGCCTGTTGGGCATTCACCGGGCTGGAGCCGCCCTGAGGCCGCTGGCTCTGGGGTTCCAAGGCGGCCTCCTGACCTGTTGAACAGGTTAGGTCGTTGACCTGTTTTCGGGAGTTCGGCGGCGTAATCCTTCGCAACCTTGGCGGCGCTGCGGCAGAGACCCCGCCTAATTTGACTCCTCGCTCCCGTTGCCCCCTCGCCTGGCCATGCCCGTTGCCCTTGCTGCCCAGCTGCGTGAAGGCACCAAAAAGGCCCACACGATGGCCGAGAACACCGGCTTTGTGAGCTGCTTCCTCAAGGGCGTGGTCGACAAGGCCAGCTACCGCACCCTGGTGGCCGACCTCTACTTCGTGTATTCGGCGATGGAGGAGGAGATCGGCAAGCTGCGGGCCGCCGGCCATCCGGTGGTGGGCCCGGTGGGCTTCCCCGAGCTCAACCGCCGCGAGAGCCTGGAGCGCGATCTCGCCTTTTACTTCGGCGATGGCTGGCGCAGTGGCGTGAAGGTCACCCCGGCTGCCCAGGAGTATGTGGCTCGCATCCACCAGCTGGGCGCCGAGGCCCCCGAGTTGCTGGTGGGTCACCACTACACCCGCTACATCGGCGATCTCTCCGGCGGCCAGATCCTCAAGGCGATCGCCCAGAAGGCGATGAACCTGGGCGAGCACGACGGCCTGCGCTTCTACGAGTTCGAGGCCATCCCCGATGAGAAGGGCTTCAAGACCACCTACCGCGCCACCCTCGATGGCCTGCCGATCGACCAGGCGATGGCCGATCGCATCGTGGCGGAGGCCAACCACGCCTTCCACCTGAACATGAAGATGTTCCAGGAGCTG
>JAGYNF010000305.1 GCA_018400215.1 Cyanobium sp. M55B138
CAGATCGGTGACGTGTACCTGGGCACCGTCGAAAACGTGCTCCCCGGTATCGACGCCGCCTTCGTCAATATTGGCGAAAGCGAAAAGAACGGCTTCATTCATGTCACCGACCTCGGCCCCCTGCGGCTGAGGAAAGGCGCTGCCGGCATCACCGAGCTCCTGGCACCGAAGCAAAAGGTGTTGGTGCAGGTGATGAAGGAGCCCACGGGCACCAAGGGGCCGCGCCTCACCGGCAACCTCACCCTGCCCGGCCGCTTCCTCGTGCTCCAGCCCCATGGCCAGGGGGTGAACATCTCCCGGCGGGTCGATGGTGAGCACGAACGCAATCGCTTGCGGGCGCTGGGGGTGCTGATCAAGCCCCCCGGTGCCGGCCTGTTGATTCGCACCGAGGCGGAGGGCGTCAGCGAAGAGCTGTTGATCGATGACCTCGAGGCGTTGCTGCGCCAGTGGGAGGCCATTCAGGCGGCGGCTGAGACGGCCAATCCCCCCGTGCTGCTCAACCGCGACGAGGACTTCATCCACCGCGTGCTGCGGGATCTCTACAGCCCCGAGGTGGCCCGGGTTGTTGTCGATAGCGCCGCGGCCGTGGCCCGCGCCAATGCCTTCCTCGGGGCAGACCACGCCAATGTGCTGGTGGAGGCCCATCGGGAAGCCAGTGAAATTCTGGAGTTCTTCAAGGTCAATGCGGCCATTCGCGATGCCCTCAAGCCGCGGGTCGACCTGCCCTCCGGCGGCTACGTGATCATCGAGCCCACCGAGGCCCTCACCGTCATCGACGTGAACTCGGGCTCCTTCATCCGCTCTGCCAACGCCCGCGAGACGGTGCTGTGGACCAACTGCGAGGCGGCGGTGGAGATCGCCAGGCAGCTCAAGTTGCGCAACATCGGTGGGGTGGTGGTGGTCGACTTCATCGACATGGAGTCGCGCCGGGATCAGCTGCAGATGCTGGAACACTTCACCCAGGCGGTGCGCGACGACGCCGCCCGTCCCCAGATTGCCCAACTCACGGAGCTGGGTCTGGTGGAGCTCACCCGCAAGCGGCAGGGCCAGAACATCTACGAGCTGTTTGGTCGCGCCTGTCCCAGTTGTGGCGGCCTGGGCCATGTGGCGGTCTTGCCGGGGCAGGACAGTCTTCAGCCCCTCGCCACCGCGACGGGCTTGGTGCGTTCAGCGGCCTCGGCGCGGGCTGAGGTGCTCGCCCCAAGCGCTGGCAGCGAGGCCGGGTCTGGCCGTCGCCGCCGCGGTGGCCGGGGAGGCCGCAGTGCTGGGGCTGCTTCGGTGGCTGCCCCGGTGGCTGTCAGCAGCGATTCAGGTGATTCTGGCGATTCCAGCATCTGGATGCCGATTGCCCCGCTGGTGGAGGGCGGTGACCGCGATGGGGCTGAGCTGGCCGGGTCGGCGCCGGAGGCCGTTGAGCCCGCCAGTGGCAGTCGCCGTGCCGAGCCCGAGCTGGTGGCGGTGCCCATGGATGCCGACCAGGAAGCGGTGTATGGCTGGCTGGGGCTCAACCCCACCCTGCTGTTGGACCAACCGCCGGCCGGCGACAACGTGGTGGTGCGGGTGGTGCGACCCGATGCCGATGCCGCCGCCGTGCTGGATGAAGCGCGCCAGCAGTTGGCGACCAGCGCCACCCGTCGCCGTCGCGGTCGCGGTGGTCGCGGCAATGGCGCGGCCCAGGCGGAGATGCCCCAGCCCGAAGCCAGCCGGCTGGCCCCGGTGGAGATCACCCCGTTGCCACTGCAGCTGGAGCCGGAGACTCATTTAACAAT
>JAGYNF010000306.1 GCA_018400215.1 Cyanobium sp. M55B138
TGAACGGATCGAGGAAGTTGTCGTACAGGGCCGCCAGCACCAGCACGGTCACCAGCACCGCCAGGCCGAAGGTGAGGCCATTGCCCAGCCGCTGGCTGGCCTCCACGTCACTGGGGTGGTGCACACCGCAGTAGGCCCGGGCATAGCCCCCCTGCCAGCCCACCGCCAGGATCCGATCCCGCCGCTCCGGCAACAGATCGGCCAACAGCAGTCCGGCGGTCGCAAACCAGGTGGCATGGCCGCTGGGAAACGACCACCCCTTCTCCAGGGGAAGACAGGGCTTGAACTCGCCATGGCTCACAAAAGGCCGAGGCCGGGAAATGCTGTCCTTAAGTTGGTCCTTCACCCCATCCACCTGCGCCAGCAGCTGCACCAAACCCTTGGAGAGGATGGGGGCCGACTTGGCCAGATCACTGCCGATAGCCGGCTCAAACACACTGAGGTTGCGATTGAGAAAGCGCCAGCTGTGCAGGATCCCCTCCGCCGTTCGGGTGCGCTGATTCCAGCGCAAAATCGCCAGGTCGTCGGCTTCAGCGCGGCTGCCAGGGGCTGGCGGCTTGCCGATCACGGCCTGGTAGCGACTGGCCTGCAGGTCCGGCATGGGGCCCTGGGCCAGCACGGCCGGGCCCTGGGCCAAGAACAGGCTGCTTGTCAGGACTGCACCCAAACAGACTGAGCAGTTCATCAAAGAATTCAGTCCAGCAGCATTCCAGATCTTGACCTGTTTCGGTTAAGGGAATGGGAGTCACCGACAGTTGAGTAGCACTCAACACCTCCGCATTAAGACCCGATCAATCGCGGCTCAACAGTCTGTAAACACCAATCGATTGGTAGCTGCTGATACTGAATCGCCGGCGGGGAATGGCTGGGATAGCCGTTCTATGGAGGAAATCGGTGCGAATCACACGCTCCGATGGGCAGCACCTGATCGTGCTCTCCGATGACGACGCCCAAATCTTGATGCAGACCTGCGCCCTGATGGTGACGGCCGTGCATTCACAACCGGGACTCACCCTGCCGCCAGCGATGCAGACCGTGCTCTGCCAGTTGTTTTCAGGCCTGCGTGCCTCCAGCCGGCAGCCCCGCGACGCCCAGGGTTGAGCTCTACCCCTTCACCCCGGGAATGAAGCACCGCCCGTGCTGGGACCCGCCCAACATGCGGTTCCAATAGGGGGCTGGCAGGATCTTGCGCTTCACAAACCACATGCCTGCGCTCCTTGGTGCGATCGAGCGGGAATGACAAAGCCAGCTCGGCCTTGTCGTTGAACTCGACCATGAACGTTTTGCCGTAGCCCGTGATCAGCGAACAGCTGCTGTGACCATCGTAGGCGGCGGCGGTCTTGGAGCTGGGCATGCCGCTCACATCCCCCAGGGAGAACACGTTCGGATAGCGCACGTGCTGGAGGTTGTACTGGTCCCAATTTCACAACTTTATCCCCATTGGCCAAGGGGCTGATGGCCGCCACGTCGGGGGCGGCCATTGGCGGGGTCACTTGCAGCACGTCGTAACTGAGCTGCTCACCGCTGCTGGTGGTGGGCCATGGCAGGAGCGGGGCGCCTGCATCAGATCGAGGGGGCTGCCAGGCGAAACGCCAGCCGTTTGCAGTGAATCTTTCGGGCCTGCCAGGGTGGGAACACCCCGATCCGCCGCCGTGACGCAGCTCACGCTTCGCCAGCCCGACGACTGGCATGTGCACCTGCGCGATGGGGCGATGCTGCAGGCGGTGGCAGCGGCCACGGCTGCCCAGTTCGCCCGGGCGATC
>JAGYNF010000307.1 GCA_018400215.1 Cyanobium sp. M55B138
ACCCTGCCCCTGCAGCTGCTGCACTTCGGCGTGGTGCCGGCCTACGCCCTGCTGGCCAACCTGCTGGCGGCACCCCTGCTCACGCCCCTCACCCTCGGCGCCATGGTGCTGGCCCTGGTGAGCGTGCTGCTGCCGCCCCTGCTGGCTCTGCTGCTGCCGCCCCTGGCCTGGCTGGCGGGGCTGCTGCTGCTGATCGTGCGGCTGGTGGCGGGCCTGCCGATGGCCCAATGGCAGCTGGGTCGGCCCAGCCCCGCTCTGGTGTTGCTGTTGGCCATCGGGCTGTTGGCACTGGTGCTGCCGGATCTGGGCCGCCGCTGGCGGCGCCTGGGGCCGCTGGCGATCGCCCTGGCCGCCAGCTTGCATCTGGGGGCCCTGCAGGCCGACCAGCTGCTGTTGGTGCACCAGGGCGGCCGCGATCTGCTGGTGGCCCGCCACGGGGGGCGGGCGGCCCTGGTGGCCCTGCAGGCCGATGGCTACAGCTGCCACCAGGCCCGCCAGCTGGCCACAGGCCTGGGGGTGCGCCGCTTCGACTGGGCCCTGCTGCTCGACCCGCTGGCCCCCGATCCCCCCGCCTGCTGGCAGGAGCAGGCGGGGCTGGTGCTGGCCTCCGCCGATGGCAGCCTGCCCTTCCAGCCCGGCCAGCGGCTGGCCAGTGCGGGGCTGGGGGTTGAGCCGATCGACCCCGCCAGTCGCGGCCTGCGCCTGCTGGTGGGCCGCAGCCGTTGGTTGCTGCTGCCCGATCCCCAGGACCTCTGGGCCTGGCACCACGACCGCCAACCGCTGGCGGCGGATGGGGTCTGGCTGGGCTTCCGCCCCAGGGCGCACGAGCAGCGCTGGCTGCTCAGCCAGGCGCCCGCCCAGGTGTGGATCAGTGGCGAAGGCGAGGCCCCCTGGCCTGCCCGCTGGCGTGCCAGCGGCCGCAGCGGCTCCCTGCAGCAGGCCCTCGGCTGACGGATCCTTACAGTGCATGGGCTGCTTGTTGTCGGTGCCCGGTGCCGGCAGCGATGCATCAGCTGGAGAGGTGGCTGAGTGGTCGAAAGCGAACGACTCGAAATCGTTTGAAGGGCAACCTTCCGTGGGTTCGAATCCCACCCTCTCCGTTTTTCAGAAGTCCTGCGAAGACCGCCAAAGTCCCACTTCCCTTGCGGCAGTTGGAGTTTGCTGGGTGGATTGTCCAGGGAAATCCACCCAAAACCAGAGTGGTCGAAAAAGTTCGTTGGGGGTATTGTTGGGGTATGCCCCTTTGCGTGTTGGGGTAGGATTCGGATGTTGGGGTATTCCTCAAATGCCTTTCACTGACAGCGATTTGCGGGCACTGAAACCCCAGTCGACGAAGTACAGGGTTTCTGCGGGTGATGCCCTCTTTGTCGAGGTCTACCCCAATGGCGGGCGCTATTTCGTCTGGCGTCACCGCTTCCCGCCCGGCAAGGAGGGCAAGCAGCGGGACTATCAGGTCGGTCCCTACGGCAAGGGTCCTGGGCAGTGGACGCTCAGGGAAGCACGGGAGGAGCGGGCACGACTTGAGGTGCTGCGCCGCCAGGGGGAAGACCCCAGAGCACTAAAAGCAGAACAGCGCCAAACCATTCAGCGCACGGGTGCGGTGACTTTCCAGAAGGCGGCAGAGGAGTGGATGACAAGCACCAGTAGCAAACTCGCCGCCACCACGCTCAAGGACTACAAAAACAAGTTGCAGAACCAGATCCTGCCTGTCTTCGGCAAGCGGTCCGTCAGGGCGATCACTCGC
>JAGYNF010000308.1 GCA_018400215.1 Cyanobium sp. M55B138
TGCCAGCTCGCCGGCGTCGGTGGACGGCCCGTCGGCCAGCACGTCGCCCTTGCGGAACTTGGCGCCAGCGGTGCGAACCACGGGCTTCTGGTTGATCGACGTGTCCTGGTTGGAGCGCTGGTACTTCTGCAGGTGGTGGGCGTGGTCAACCCCCTGCTCATCGCGGATCACGATGGCGGTGGCATCCACGAAGGTCACCGTGCCATTCACCCGGGTCACCGGCACCATGCCGGAGTCGCGGGCCACCTGGGTTTCCAGGCCGGTGCCCACCAGGGGCCGCTCCGGCCGCAGCAGGGGCACGGCCTGGCGCTGCATGTTGGAGCCCATCAGGGCCCGGTTGGCGTCGTCGTGTTCCAGGAACGGAATCAACGAGGTGGCCACGGAGATCACCTGCACCGGTGAGAGCTGCACGTAGTCCACCTGCTCGGGCGGCACCTTCTCAAAGTCCTGGCGGTAGCGCACCGGCACCAGCTCGGCGGTGATGTGGCCATCGGCATCGGTGGGCACGTCACCGGGGGCGACGCGGCACTCGTCCTCCAGGTCGGCCGACAGGTAGAGGGGATCGCCCTGCTTGAGCACGATGCCGTTCTCCACCTTCCAGAAGGGGGTTTCGATGAAGCCGTACTCATTGACCCGGGCGTGGGTGGCCAGCGAGCCGATCAGGCCGGCATTCGGACCCTCCGGCGTCTCGATCGGGCAGATGCGGCCGTAGTGGGAGGGGTGGATGTCGCGCACGGCAAAGCCGGCCCGCTCCCGGGTGAGGCCGCCGGGGCCGAGGGCGCTGATGCGGCGCTTGTGGGTGAGCTCCGCCAGGGGGTTGGTCTGATCCATGAACTGGCTCAGCTGGCTGGAGCCAAAGAACTCCTTGATCGCCGCCACCAGCGGCTTGGGGTTCACCAGCTGGGCCGGGGTGAGCGACTCGGTCTCGCCCACGGTCATCCGTTCCTTGATGATCCGCTCCAGGCGGTTCAGGCCAACGCGCACCTGGTTCTGCAGCAGCTCCCCAACGGAGCGCACGCGGCGGTTACCCAGGTGGTCGATGTCGTCGAGGCTGGCCCCGCCCACATCGAGTTCCAGGTTGATCAGGTAGTCGATGGTGCTGAGCACGTCCTCGGCGGTGAGGGTGCGGACCGCATCGGGGATGGTGAGGCGCAGCTTCTTGTTGATCTTGTAGCGGCCCACCCGGCCCAGGTCGTAGCGCTTGGGATCAAAGAAACGGCTGTGCAGCAGGCTCTGGCCGCCGCTCACCGAGGGGGGCTCACCGGGCCGCAGCTTCTTGTAGAGCTCCAGCAGGGCCTGGTCTTCCGACGAGATGCCCTCGTCGTTGGAGGCCTCAATCGACTTCTGGTAATACTCAGGGTGGCGCAGCTTGTCGAGCACGTCGTTGTCCGACAGGCCAATGGCCCGCATCAACACGTGGGCGTTGATCTTGCGGGTCTTGTCGACCCGCACGTGCAGCAGGTCGTTCTTGTCGGTCTCAAACTTCAGCCAGGCGCCGCGGTTGGGGATCAGGCTGGCGTTGAAGGTCTTGCGGCCGTTCTTATCCTGCTCGTCCTTGAAATAGACGCCAGGGGATCGCACGATCTGGTTCACGATCACGCGCTCGGCGCCGTTGATGATGAACGTGCCGCGCTCGGTCATCAGCGGCAGTTCGCCGATGAACACCTCCTGCTCCTTGATCTCACCGGTCTCCTTGTTGACCAGGCGGCAGGTGACATACATCTGGGAGGCGAAGGTCGCATC
>JAGYNF010000309.1 GCA_018400215.1 Cyanobium sp. M55B138
GGGGGCAGTACGAGCGCTCGTTCCTGCTGAGTGAGAGCGACGACAACGACCTCACCTACTTCCTACTGGCCCAGGTGAAGGTGATCCAGCAGGCCATCACCAATCTGCATGCCTATCTGGAGCGCAAAGCCGGCGAGGTGGGCGCCCTGCAGCGGCGACTGGAGGGCATGGAGGGGCTCAACCACCGCCAGCTGGCCCTGCTGCGCCATGCCCTGCGGCACGCAGGCTTCCGCTACACGGTGCTCTCCCACCAGAGCAGTCATGGCGTGAGCAACCAGACGGCCCGCAGCGATCTGCAGAAGCTGGCGGGCCGTGGTCTGCTGATTCCGGGGAAGGATGGCAAACGGGAGATCTTCCGCGTGCCGGCTGATCTGGCGACGCGGCTACCGGGCTGAGCTGCCGTCAGCCCACCCGCTTTCTTTCAGAGCGGTTCGGCGCCTTCGCTGAGGACGGCCAGATAGGCGTCGTAGGCAAAGAGGCGATTGCGCTGCCTGCCGGTGATCTCACGCGCAATGCCGAGTTTCACGAGGGCCTCCAGAGCTTTTGCAGCGGTCGGAAAGCTCAGGTCACAGGCGCCGCTGAGCTGACCGATGCTGTTCAGTGGCCGCCGGCAGAGGGCCGCAAACACCTGACGCACACTGGGGCCGGAGCGACCCAGCCCGCTCAGCTTGCTCTCGTCGGAGCGGAACAACGTCAGCAGCCGGTGAGCGGTGGTGACGGCGGCTGTCGCCGTGCTCTCCACCCCTTCCAGGAAGAAATCGATCCAGGCCTCCCAGTCGCCGTTCAGTCGTACGCCATTGAGCAGTTCGTAGTAGCGGCTGCGGTGCTGCTTGAAGAACAAGCTCAGGTAGAGCAGCGGCTGCTGCAGAACCCCGGCATCGATCAGCATCAACACGATCAGGAGCCGGCCCAGGCGGCCGTTGCCGTCCAGAAATGGGTGGATGGTCTCGAACTGCACGTGCGCCAGAGCGGCCCGCACCAGCACCGGCAGGGCATGGGCTCCGTCAGGCGTGCCATGGATGAAGTGCTCCAGCTGCCCCATGCACGCCTCCACCAGTCCCGGGGGTGGCGGCACGCAGCTGGCGCTGCCGGGGCGGGTGCCGCCGATCCAGTTCTGACTGCGCCGGAACTCCCCGGGCAGACGGTCGGTTCCGCGGCCCCTGGCCAGCAGCCGGGCGTGGATCTCCCGGAGCAGGCGCGAGGAGAGGGGGAAGCCCTCCCGCAGCCGTGCCAGGCCGTGCTCCAGTCCCGCCACGGTGCCGGAGACCTCGACCACATCGTTGAACGGAACGCCGGGGGCTTCCTCCAGTTCAAACAGCAGCAGGTCGGAGAGGGAAGACTGGCTGCCCTCGATCTGGGAGGAGAGCAGGGCCTCCCGCCGCACGTAGGCGTAGAGGAAGAGCTCCCGATTCGGTAGCAGGGCTGACACCCCATCCAGACGCCCGCAGGCCAGCAGCGCCCGATCGTGCAGCGTCTGGAGAGCACCATCGAGCAGCACAGGAGGCTCCCGCTGCATGGGCCCTCCCCCGCGAACCTTGAACAGGATCGCAGCTTATTCAAAGATTGACGCTCAGCCTTGAATAAGGCTCGGCCTTGCCGGCTGTCGGGGCTTGGCGCGGAAGGTCGCTCTTGGTCGCTCCTGGCCGTTCTCCGTCAGGCTTTTGCGACCCGATTTAGGCAAGTGATTAGGCAAGTGGGGGCCAAATCGCAGTCACTGCAGCGAATGCTGATTTC
>JAGYNF010000031.1 GCA_018400215.1 Cyanobium sp. M55B138
AGCCGGGCCAGTTCGGCCATCGAGGCCGCATCCAGGCGCCCCATCGGCACGTGCAACCCCAGCCAATGCAGACCCTCCTGCTTCTGGGGTTGCACACCCAGGCCATCGCGGGGCGCCCGCGACACCAGATGGGTGCCGTCATGCACCGCGGCGCTGGCCGGATCACCAGCCTGGTCGGGGCCCAGCTCGGCCACCAGCTCCGCCCAGGTGCCCAGCACCGCCTGGCGGTAGCCCTCCAGGCCCAGCTGATCGATCAGATACATCAACCGGCTCTTGTTGCGCTGCTGGCGGTTGCCGGCGATCTCGAAGTGGCGCAACACCGCCAGGGTGAAGCCCGGCAGCTGCTCCGCCCGCAGCCAGAGCCCAAGGGGGATGGCGAGCGCATTGCGCTGGGCCGAGAAGAAGCCGCCCACCATCACCGTGAAGCCCAAAACGCCCTCCCGTTCGGCGGGCAGGAAGGCCAGGTCGTTGTGCAGCAGGAAGCTGTCGGGGGCGCCGCCCACGGCCACATTGAACTTGCGCGGCAGGTTGCGCGGACCCGCCGGACCCAGCAGGGCCGCCTGGATCGCCGCCACCAGCGGCCGGGTGTCGACCAACTCCTCGGGATCAATGCCGGCCAGGGGATTGCCGGTGATGTTGCGTGGGTTGTCGTGGCCCGACTGGCGGCTGGTGAGCCCCACCCGCTCCAGGTCGCGCATCAGTGGGGCCATGTCCTCCAACAACAGGCCGCGCAGCTGCAGGTTCTGACGGGTGGTGATGTCGGCACTGCCATGCTCGCCGCAGCGATCCAGCACCTCGGCCAGCACGTCCAGCTGGTCGGCGTTCACCACGCCGTTGGGCAACCGCAACCGCACCATGAAGCGGCCGGGGGTCACGGGCCGGAAGAAGATGCCGAGCCACTTCAGGCGAATCGTGAGGGTGGCCTCATCCAGCGCCTCCCAGCCACTGCGGCCGAGCTCCTCAAGGCGAGGAGCCAGCTCGAGGCCGCACTGGTCGGCCTTGGCCTGCTCGATCTTGCTGAGGGGCGGCTGCACCGCGGCCGATGCTGGGAGGGAGGTCATAGAAGGGGATCTCGGACGGCAATACGGCCTCGGCATGCCCACCCGTTCCACCGGAACCTGGGGTGGGCCCGAGCAGACGCCGATGAGGGCTACGCCGCCGGGAGCATTCGTGATGGGGGGGTGGCACCCGTGACAGCGGCGCGAGCCCCCGTGATCGAGGATCCCCCAACGGGAGACAATTCCAATTCTGGGCCGGGCCGCCGGGCAAACGTGTTGCAACCACTACCGACACCACCGCTTCCCCCAGCAGCTGAGCGGCGCAGCGAGCGGCTCGCGGCCCTCGGCAGTGGGCGGGCCCGGTTCCGCGAGCTGATCGGCAAGGTGGGCAGCGGCGAACACACCAGCACCGGCCTGAGCCGCGGGGAGGCGCGGGAATCGATGGACCTGATGCTGCAGGGCGAGGTGAGCGATGCCCAGCTGGGCGCCTTCCTGATCGCCCATCGCATCCGCCGCCCCCTGCCAATCGAGCTCACCGGCATGCTCGACAGCTACCGGAGCCATGGCCCAGTGCTGGAGACCCCGGGCCGCCGGGCCCTCTGCTTCGGTGTGCCCTACGACGGCAGAACGCGCACGGCGCCGCTCCTGCCACTGCTGGCCCTGCTGCTGGCGGGCACCGGCCAACCGGTGGTGCTGCACGGTGGTGCGCCGATGCCAGTGAAGTACGGGGTCACGCTGGCCGAGCTGTTCGCGGCGATCGGCATCGACTGGCGAGGCCTCAGCCTGCCGGCCGTGCAGCAACGGCTCGACAGCCACAACCTGGCCCTCACCCACCAGCCCGACCACTTCGCCGCTGCTGAGCGCCTGCTGCCAGCCCGGGACGAGATCGGCAAGCGGCCGCCGGTGGCCAGCCTGGAGTTGCTCTGGTCACCCCACCGGGGGGAGCACCAACTGGTGAGCGGCTTTGTGCATCCGCCCACGGAAAAACGGGCCTGGGAAGCCCTCAGCCTGGCCGGCGAAACCGACGTGCTCACCATCAAGGGGCTTGAGGGCTCCACGGATCTGCCCACCAGCCGGGCAGGGATCACGGCACGCCTGCGGCGGGGGGAGATGGAGCGGCTGCTCCTGCACCCCCGCGACCACGGCCTGCATGGCGAGGAAGTCGCCTGGGTGAACCTGGAGGTGTGGAGAAGCCAGGCCCTGGCGGCCCTGGGAGGCGAGGGGCCCCTAGCCCAGCCCCTGGTGTGGAATCTCGGCGCCTATCTGTGGCTGAGCGGAGCGTTCGACAACCTCCAGGCCGGCCTGGAGCAAGCTCGGGCCCTGGTGGCGGCCCGCAGTGGCGAACGCCAGCGCCAGGCCCTGCTCACCTGACCGGTTCAATGCGGGAATTGGTAACAAGCGCAACTCTGCCCAACAACAGGACCATGGTGAGGTAGTTGGCGTTGGTCAGCATGCGCGCCAACACAACATTTCTACCCGGTTCGGCGCACGTCGTTGTGGAGCCCGTCCGGAGTGCAAACCGTTGCCACTCCGGCACCCATCGCGAAGGCCAATGCCCAATCTTTCCCGTCGTCAATTTCTGCTCACCGCCGCCGGTGGCGCCGCTGGAGCCATCTGGCTGAGTGCCTGCGGCAGCACCGGCCAAAGCGATTCATCCAGCGCTGAGGTGGCGATCCCCTCGGGTGAGGAACCAGAGGTGAAGGGGGCAACCCTGGGATTCATTGCCCTCACCGATGCATCTCCCCTGATCATTGCCTCCGAAAAGGGTTTCTTTGCCAAATACGGTGTTCCCGATGTGAAGGTGGTGAAGCAGACCTCCTGGGCCGGCACCCGGGACAACCTCGAACTGGGCGGCGCCAGTGGCGGGATTGATGGTGCTCACATCCTCACTCCCATGCCCCTGCTGCTCACCGCGGGCGCCATCACCAAAACCAGCCAGCCGCTGCCGATGTACAACCTGCTGAGGCTCAACACCCAGGGGCAGGGCCTATCGGCTTCCAGCGATTTCCCAGATCTGAAGATCAACAGCCCCGAAGCCTTTCAGAAGGCCCTGGCCACGGCCAGCAGCAAAGGGCGCAAGTTCAAAGCAGCCGTCACCTTCCCCGGCGGCACCCACGACCTGTGGATGCGCTACTGGCTGGCGGCAAACGGGGTCAATCCCAACACCGACGCGGATCTGGTCGTGGTGCCGCCCGCCCAGATGGTGGCCAACATGCAGACGGGCACCATGGACACCTTCTGTGTGGGTGAGCCCTGGAACCAGCGGCTGGTGAACCTGAAGGCGGGCTACACCGCCGCCCAGACCGGTGAACTGTGGCAGTTCCACCCCGAGAAAGCCTTCGCGATGCGAGCCGACTGGGTGGACAAAAATCCCAAGGCCACCAAGGCCATGTTGAAGGCCGTTCAGGAGGCCCAGATCTGGTGTGAAGATCCCGCCAATCTCGATGAGCTGGTGGAGATCACCTCCCGCAACCAATACTTCCGCTGCGCTCCCGAAGACATCAAGCCCCGCCTTGCCGGAATTGTGGATTATGGCGACGGTCGGGTAGTGAAGAACAGCCCCTACACGATGCGCTTCTGGAGTGAAGACACCTCCTTCCCCTTCAAGAGTCATGACAAGTGGTTCGTGACCGAAGACATTCGCTGGGGATATCTGCCCGCCAACACCGATATCGATGCCCTGGTTAACAAGGTAAACCGATCTGATCTCTGGAAAGAGGCCGCCATCGCCATCGGTCAGGAGAAAGCGATTCCAGCCAGTGATTCCCGCGGCAAGGAAACCTTCTTCGATGGCGTGGTGTTTGATCCAGAAAATCCCAAGGCCTACCTCGACAGCCTGACGATCAAGGCCATGCGCTGAAGCCAGACGTTTCCCCAGCCCAACTCCACCATGACGCCAACAACCCTGCGCAGTCGTCGCCAGCGACTGCCCCTGGCCTTCCCGCCATTGACCCAGGCCGTTCCCTACATCATCTGCATCGGCTCCTTCCTGGTGGCCTGGCAGATCTTCTCCAGCCTAATTGGTGCCCAGAGGCTTCCCGGGCCCATCGATGTTGTGGTCAATACCTGGGATCCCTACATTGTTGATCCATTTTTTGACAACGGAGGTACGGACAAGGGGCTGGGCCTGCAGATCCTGATCTCACTGCAACGCGTCGCGCTGGGCTATGGCTTAGCCGCCGTAACAGGGGTAGTCGTGGGTGGCTTTCTAGGCCTCAATCGCTTCACTGGCAAGGGTCTCGACCCGGTGATTCAAGTGTTGCGCACGGTGCCTCCACTGGCCTGGTTCCCCATTGCCCTGATGATTTTCCGAGATGGCGATGCCTCGGCGATCTTTGTGATCTTTATTACGGCAATCTGGCCCATTATCATCAATACAGCCGTGGGCATCAAGGAGATCCCCCAGGATTACACCAATGTGGCAAGGGTGTTGCGGCTGAGCAAGCGCTCCTACATCCGCAACATCGTGATACCCGCCACCGTTCCCTACGTCTTCACCGGTCTGCGCATTGCCGTGGGCCTGGCCTGGCTAGCCATCGTGGCGGCCGAGATGCTCAAAGCCGACGGCGGGATCGGCTACTTCATCTGGGATTCATACAACGCCGGCGGCGACACCAGCTCCAGTGAGATCATTCTGGCGATTGTGTATGTAGGCATCGTGGGCCTGCTGCTGGATCGCCTAGTCGCCTTTGTTGGCCGCAAGGTCAGCCGGGAGGGCAACTGAAATGGCCCTTGGATTGATGACTGTCGACGCCGTCACCCAGACCTTTCCCCTCAGCGGCGGTGGCGCCTACGTCGCGCTCAAGGGCATCAACCTCGATATCGCCGAGGGGGAATTTGTGACCCTGATCGGCCACTCCGGCTGTGGCAAGAGCACCCTGCTCAACCTGATGGCCGGGCTCGACCAGGCCAGTGAGGGTGGCATTTTGATGAACGGTCGCCAGGTCACCGATCCAGGCCCCGATCGGATGGTGGTCTTTCAGAACTATTCGCTGTTGCCCTGGCTCACGGTGCGCCAGAACATCGCCCTGGCGGTCGACACCGTCTACCCCCAGCTCAGCCCCCAAGAACGGCAGGCAACAGTGGAGCGCAACGTCAGCCTGGTGAACCTTACGGCGGCGGCGGGCAAATATCCCGCCGAACTCTCCGGTGGCATGAAGCAGCGGGTGGCCATCGCCCGGGCCCTGGCAATTCGGCCCCAGCTGCTGCTGCTCGATGAGCCCTTTGGCGCCCTCGATGCCCTCACCCGGGGCAACCTGCAGCAGCAATTGATGCAGATCTGCCAGGAATCCAAACTCACCGCGGTGATGGTGACCCACGACGTGGACGAGGCCCTGCTGCTCTCCGACCGGGTGGTGTGCCTCAGCAACGGTCCTGCAGCAGGGATCGGCCGAATCGTGACGGTGCCGATTCCCCGCCCCCGCGACCGACTCACGGTGATGGACCACCCCGACTATTACCACCTGCGCGCCGACCTGATCCACTTCCTGCAGCAGCAGCGGCGCCTCAAGCAAGCCGCAGCCCTCTGATTGCCTGCACAGAACGCAATCCCCGCACCTGTCCCGCCATGACCGCTCCCCCAACCAGCACCGCCGCCTTTCTGGACTTCCGCAATGTGGGCCAGGTCTTCCAGACCCGCCGCGGCCCCTTCGAGGCGCTGCGCGACATCAACCTGCAGGTGCAGCAGGGGGAATTCCTCTGCGTGATCGGCCACTCGGGCTGCGGCAAGAGCACCCTGCTCAACATGGTGTCGGGCTTCCTCCAGCCCAGCAGTGGCAGCGTGAACCTGCACGGCACCCCGATTCAGCAGCCAGGCCCGGATCGGATGGTGGTGTTTCAGAACTATTCCCTGCTGCCCTGGCTCACGGTGTGGCAAAACGTGGAGATGGCTGTGCGGTCAGCGCGACCAGAGCTGGATGGCAGCACCCGCCGCAACGTCGTGGCCCACCACCTCGAAATGGTGGGGCTGATGGATGCGCGCACCAAGCGACCCGCCCAGATTTCCGGCGGCATGCGTCAGCGGGTGGCCATCGCCCGGGCCCTGGCGGTGTCGCCGGAAGTGCTGATTCTCGATGAACCCTTCGGCGCCCTCGATGCGATCACCAAGGAGGAGTTGCAGGAGGAATTACTAACCATCTGGCAGGAACAGCAGCCCACCGTGTTGATGATCACCCACGACATCGATGAAGCCCTGTTCCTCGCCGATCGAATTGTGATGATGACCAACGGCCCCTCGGCCACGATCGGCGAAATCCTCGACGTGCCATTCGAGCGACCCAGGGGCTACGAGGCCATCCAGGACGATCCCCGCTACGGCCAGCTGCGCAACCACGCCCTCGACTTCCTTTACCGCCGCTACGCCCACGACGTGGACTAACCGGCCCGCTGAACCTGCCGAAGGGTGCTCAATCCGGCGCCAGCGCCACCGCCGCCCCCTTCAGTTCGGGCTGCTGCGAAATCGGACAGCCGAGCGCATGCATCAGCCGGTTGGCCTCACAGGCCAGCTCCCCCTGGGAGGCACCCCAATGCATCGGTAAGAACACCGTGCCGGGTCGAATGCGTTCGCTGAGCTGCACCTTCACCCGCAGGGCGCCACGGCGGGAGCGCACCTGGGCATGGGCACCCTCCGCCAGGCCGGCCCGGGCCGCATCCTCGGGGTGCACCTCCAGCAGCGGTTCGGGGTGGGCCTTGGCCACCCGGGCCACGTGGACGGTACGGGTCATGGTGTGCCAGTGGCCCAGCAGCCGGCCCACGGTGAGCACCAGGGGATAGGCGTCATCCGGCGGTTCGGCCAGACCCAGCGGTGGATCGGCCCAGAGGCGCGCCCGGCCGGAGGGGGTGGGGAAGCGCAGGTCGCCGTAGAGCCGCGCCTGGCCGCCGCCCGGGGCGGTGCCGGCAGGAAACGGCCACTGCTGGGGGCCGTGCTCGGCCAGGAGCGGGTGGCTGAGGCCGCTGCTGTCGCAAAGCCGGCCGGCGGTCAACGCCACGAATTCGGCATACACCGCGGCCGCCGAGCCGTAGTTGAACTGCTCGGCAAAACCCAGCCGCCGGCCCAGCTCCGCGAAGATCGCCCAATCGGGCCGGGCCTCGCCCGGGGGCTGGCGGAAGGCGGAACAGAGGGTGACGCGACGCTCTGAGTTCACCATCACGCCCTCTTTCTCGCTCCACTGGGCCGCCGGCAGCACCAGGTGGGCCACCGCCTCGGTTTCGGTGCCGGCGTAGGCCTCGCTCAGCACCACCAGGGGGCAGTTGGCCACCGCCGCCCGCACCCGATCCAGCGACGGCAGGCTCACCAGCGGGTTGGTGGCCGCCACCCACCAGAGGTCGAGCTCGCCCCGCTCCATCGCCTCGATCTGCTGCCACACCGCCAGGCCGGGCTCAGGGGCAATCGAGCCGGGCGCGAAGCCCCAGTGGCGCTCCACCGCGGCGCGGTGCTCAGGATTCGCCACGGCGCGGTAACCGGGCAGCAGCTGGGCCAGGCCACCCACCTCGCGGCCGCCCATGGCGTTGGGCTGGCCGGTGAGCGAGAAGGGCCCGGCACCGGGTTTGCCGATCTGGCCGCTCACCAGGTGCAGATTGCAGATCGCCGCCACGGTGGCGGTGCCCTCGCGGCTCTGGTTCACCCCCATCGACCAGAGGCTCAGCGCCGCGCTGGCCTCGCCCCACCAATCGGCCAGCTGGCGCAGATCCGCCTCGGCGATCCCGCACACCGCCGCCGCCTGCGCCGGTTCCCAGGCGCGCCAGAGGGCCTCCAGCTCCACAAAACCCTCGGTGTGGGCCGCCACGAAGGCCCGATCCACCCCGCCCCGCTGCAGCAGCAGATGGCCCAGGCCGCAGAGCAGGGCCAGGTCGGTGCCCGGGGCGATCGCCAGGTGCAGATCAGACGCATCACTGGTGGCGGTGGCGCGCGGATCCACCACCACCAGCCGCGGCCCATCCCCCTTGCGCCGGCGCTTGAGCAGCCGCTGGAACAGCACGGGATGGCACTCGGCGGTGTTGGTGCCGATCAGCAGCACCAGATCGGCCAAATCGAGGTCGTCGTAGCAGCAGGGCGGGCCGTCGGAGCCGAGGCTGCGCCCATAGCCGGCCACCGCCGAACTCATGCACAGCCGCGAGTTGGCATCGAAGTTGTTGCTGCCCAGGGCGCCCTTGAGCAGCTTGTTGGCCGCGTAGTAGTCCTCGCAGAGGAACTGGCCGGAGCCGTAGATCGCCAGGGCCGCGGGGCCCTTGCTGGCCAGGGTGTCCTGGATGCGCTCCACCAGGAGCGTGAAGGCCCGCTCCCAGCTAATCGCCTCAAACGGCTGGTCGGTGCGCGCGCGCCACAGGGGGGTGGTGAGCCTGTTGTGGTGCAGGGTTTCACCCACGGTGGCCCCCTTCACACACACCTGCCCCAGGGAGGAGGGGTGATGGCGATCGCCGCGGGCGGTCCAGCTGCCCTCGGGGTCTGCGGGGGGCTTCAGCTCCAGGCCGCAGCCCACGCCGCAGTAGGGGCACTGGGCCCGGGCAGCTGAACTGGCAACTGGGCTGGCGGCTGGATCACTGGCCATGGCGCCATTCGACCAAGCCGAGGCGCTCGATGATGGTGGCGCTTGTTACTGCCATTCCCCTGGGCTCCCCGCTCGCCAGCACCTGCTTCGGTTTCGAGGCCGACTTCACCAGCGATCTGCGCTGCATCCCGATGGCGGTGCGGCGCAAGCTCGACCTGGCCGGCGTGAAGCTGAAACTGCAGCACTGGAGCGAGCTGGGCGATGCCGAGCGCCAGGAGCTGCTGGCCTGGCCCGACGATGCCGCCGCCATCGAAGCGTTGCGTGAGCACCTGCTGGCGCGCACGACCAGCCTCCAGGCCGGCCAAGCCAAGCTGCTGCCACTCCCCAGCGGGGAGCCCTGGCAGCAAAGCGAGGAGCTGCCTGAGGTGCTCGCGGCCTCCTGCGCCCAGCTGGATCTAGGAATGCGGGCCGACGACTGGGCCGAGCTCAACGAACTGCAGCGCTTCGCCCTGGTGAAGCTCAGCCACCCCGGCCACGAGCACCGCAACCTGCCGCGGGCCCTGGCCGAGTTCGGTCTGCTGGCGTGAGCACTCCTGGGAAGGGAGGCGCCACAAGCAACCCTCGTCTGCGCCCCTGCCTGCTCAGCGGCGGCGCGAGCCGGCGCATGGGCCGCGACAAGGCGCTGCTGCCCCATCCCGACGGTGGCTCCTGGCTGGAGCGCAGCCTGCTCATGCTCGCCCAGCTGGAGTCGCCGATCAGCCTGCTGAGCCGCCACCCGGCCCACCTGGCGTTGACGCAGGATCTGAACGACCGCCTCGCCATCTCCATCAGCGCCCTGGCCGAACCGCCGCCCTGGGAGGGGCCGCTGCTGGCCCTGCACCGGCTGATGCAGCACCACCCCAACGAGCGCCTGCTGCTCTGCCCAGTGGACATGCCACACCTCACCCTGGCCGTCCTGCGCACCCTGCTGGCTGCTGCGGCCACAAAGCCCGGTGCCATCCATCTGGCCCACGACGGTCAGCGGCTGCAGCCCCTGCTGGGCCTGTATCCCAGCAGCACCCCGATCCGCACGCACCTGGCCGCGGCGGTGGGTCGTGGTGAGCGACGGCTGCAGGACTGGCTGACGGCGCTGCCGTGCGAAGCGGTGTTGCTCGATCCCCACGCCATCCGCAACGTGAACCGACCCGCGGCCGATCAGCCGGCCGACGTGCCCAGCTCCTCCACCCTGCGCTCGCAGCGATCCAGCTCCGCCTCCACCAAGGCCAGCAGCACTTGCCGCGGTGCCGGCAGCGGAAACGGCCCCTCCTCGTAGCGGGCCTCCACCGCAAACACCTGCAGCTCCAGCAGGAGGGGATCAACCTGCTGACCAGCAAGAGCGATCAGATCCTCGAGGTCGTGGATCCTGGGCGCCTGGCGATCGGCCAGCACAATCCAAGCTTTAAGCAGTTTCTCCACCGCCTGCTGGGCCGTAAAGCCCCAGTCCTCATCGGGATAGGCAGGGTCGAGAGTTAGCTCCAGGCTGCGTAGATGGCGGCGCACAATCGCCAGGAGCAGCAACGCGTCTTCAGCCGGCGACATAAAGCACCCGTCCCTGCCTGGCCACATCGCCGAAGACATGCCAACGGGAGCCGCTCAGTCGCTCGGCATCAGCGGCGCCCGCCACCACCAGGTCGACGCCCACTCCCGGCCGACCCAACGCTCGATTGAAGCGCTTCCAGGAGGCCAACTTGTCAGCCCCCGTGAGCTGAGGCTGGCGCACAATCACCGCCAGATCCAGATCCGAATCAGGCCGCGCATCACCCCTGGCCCGTGAACCGAAAGCGATGACCGCCTGCACATCAGGCTCTGCGCACAGGCGCACCAACGCGTCCCGAGACTTCTGGGGATCCAACCCAGGACCCAAGTCTGGAGCTGGATCCAACTCCAGGGGCTTGCGCCAGGGGATGGAGGGCGGCGAGAAACGCTCGGCAGCGGTGGCGTCCATGCTGAAACACTATCGCCAGCATCAGCCCACAGCCATAGCGTGGCCCCATGGCGAGCGCCACCGACCAGCTCAACCGGCCCCTGGGGGTGCTGCGGCTGTCGCTCACGGCCCGCTGCAACCTGGCCTGCCCCTACTGCCTGCCGGATGGGGTGGAGCCCCCCGGCCTGCTCAGCCAGGAGCAGCGGTTGCGGGTGATCGCGGCGGCGGTAGGCCTGGGGGTGCGCAGCCTGCGGCTCACCGGTGGCGAGCCCCTGCTGCATGCCGGCCTGGAGGAGCTGATCGCCGCCGTGCAGCCGCTGCGAGCACTAGGGCCAGATGGCCCCGGCCTGCGCGAGATCGCCCTCACCAGCAATGGCGCCCTGCTCAGCGCCGAGCGGGCCCGGGCCCTGCGCGCCGCCGGCCTCGACCGGATCACCCTCAGCCTCGATGGCACCACGGGCGCAGCGGTGGGGCGCATGGCCGGGGTGGGCGAGCGTAATCCCGAGGAGCAGGCGAGGCGCGGGGAGGTGCTGCTGGCCAAGGTGCTGGCGGCCATCGAGCACGCCCGCGCCGCCGGCTTCGATCCGGGCCGCGGGGGGCTCAAGCTCAACGCCGTGATCCAGCGCGGCGTCAACGACGACCAGCTGCTGCCCCTGGCGGCCCTGGCCCACGAGCGCGGCCTGGAGCTGCGCCTGATCGAATTCATGGACGTGGGCAACCGCAACGGCTGGCGGCCCGAGGCGGTGCTGGGCGCCGCCGAGATGGTGGAGCGGATCGGAGCCCGCTGGCGCCTGGAGCCCCAGGGGCGCATCGCCTACAGCTGCCTGTTTGCCGCCCCGAGCAGCGGCCTCGACCTACGCCCCTGGCTGCAGCCCGGCGGCCCAGCCGAGGCCGTGGCCGAGGCCATCGCCGGGCTCTGGCGCCGCCGCCGCAACCGCTGGAGCGAGGAACGCCTCGAGGCCTGGGCGACCGGCAAACCACCCCCAGCGGAGACAAGCCGCC
>JAGYNF010000310.1 GCA_018400215.1 Cyanobium sp. M55B138
GACGAGGTGGCCCAGGCCTGGCGCGACCAGGCCCGCTGGCAGCGGATGAGCATCCTCAACACCGCCCGCAGCGGCCACTTCTCCTCCGACCGCTCGATCGGCGAGTACGCCGAGCGGATCTGGAAGGTGGAGCCCCGGCCCCTGGTGATGGCCTGCGAGCTGGGCACCGACTCCCTCCAGCCATGACCCACTCGGAATCCCGATCGCTGCCCTGGATCCGCCATCAACTGGTAGAGCTGCGCCGCCAACTGCTGGCCTTCGAACAGGAGCAGGCAGCACTGCTGGCCGCCGTGGCCGCCCCCTACCGGGCCAGCGCCCGCAACCTGCTGCACTTCAGCGCCTTTCACCGCCACAACCATCCGGGCCTGCAGCTGGCCCTGCGCCAGCGGGGCCTGAGCACCCTCGCCGGCTGTGATCCCCACCTGCTGGCCAGCCTGAACAGCCTGATGGCCGTGGTGCTGCATCTGTGCGGCAGCCGCGACGACGACGCCCCTCCGAACGGCAGCGAACCTCCGATCAGCCTTGGGCAGGGCCATGCCCAAGGCGCCAGCACAGCGAACGCCTGCTGGGCCGCTGTCCGGCCGTGATGGTCACTCTGCCGGCGACGGCGGCCGAGGACCCGGCCCTGATCCCTGAGCTGGTGGGCGCAGGCATGGACCTGGCCCGCATCAACTGCGCCCAGGACGCCCAGCGCCCCTGTCGCATTGCCATGGATCTGACCGGCCCCAAGCTGTGGATCCCCGCCCTCACCGCCAAGGACCGGGTCGACCTGGCCTTTGCCTGCCAGCACGCCGATCTGGTGAATTACTCCTTCGTGCGCAGCGAGGCCGACATCGCCTGCTTCTACCGGGCCCTCGCCGCGTCAGGGGAGACCTGCGATGGCCTCGTGCTCAAGATCGAGATCCATCAGGCCTTCCTTCAACCTGCCCAGGCTGCTGCTGGCCGCCATGGGCCAGCCCATCCCCCTGGGGGTGATGATCGCCCGCGGCGATCTGGCGGTGGAATGCGGCTGGGATGCCCTCAGTGCCATTCAGGAGGAGATCCTGCGGGTCTGCGCTGCCGCCCATCTGCCCTGCATCTGGGCCACCGAGGTGCTGGACACCATGGCCCACCACGGCACACCCACCCGGCCCGAGATCATCGATGCCGCCATGGGCGCCCGGGGGGGCCTGATGCTGAACAAGGGGGCCAACATCACCGAGGCGTTGCGCACCCGGAGACGGATCATGGCCGATAGCGGCATTAGCCGCCCCGACCACAGCACCGACCAGGCCGAGCGGCTGCTCAGCTGCCACTGCTTCTGAGGGGATCCGCGGCTGGGGGAACCAGCCGCCAGGCCAGGGTTTCCCCGGCATGGAACGGCACCAGCTGCACCGCAGCGTCCGTTCCATCGCTGAGCAGGAGCTGGTGGGGCACGGCCTGGGGCTGGCGCTCCAGCGTGATCGTGCCCTCGTTCAGTGGCATGCCGTAGAAGCGGGGCCCGAATTCGGAGGCGAAACCCTCCAGCTTCTCCAGGGCCTTCTCCTGCTCGAAGACCGCCGCATAGCTCTCCAGCGCATAGGGCGCGTTGTAGATGCCGGCGCAGCCACAGGCCGACTCCTTGGCGGCGCGGCCGTGGGGGGCGGAATCGGTGCCGAGGAAGAACTTCGGGTTGCCGGAGGTGGCCGCCGCCCGCAGGGCGATGCGATGCAGCTCCCGCTTG
>JAGYNF010000311.1 GCA_018400215.1 Cyanobium sp. M55B138
TTCTCGATCGAGCCATGCACGCTCTCGAGCGCCTGATACACCGGCACCGTGCCGATCGGCACGGTTGAGGCCTTGATGATCGCCGTGCGCACCTCATCGAGGTTGACGCCGCCGGTGGAGAGATCCATCACCGTGTCGGCGCCGTATTTCACCGCCAGGCGCAGCTTGGCCACCTCCTCCTCGAGATCAGACGCGTTGGGGGAGGCGCCGATGTTGGCGTTCACCTTGCAGCGGCTGGCGATGCCGATCGCCATCGGCTCCAGGTTGGGGTGGTTGATGTTGGCCGGGATGATCATCCGGCCCCGGGCCACCTCCTCCATCACCAGCGATTCGGGCAGGTTTTCCCGCTGGGCCACATAGGCCATCTCTTCCGTCACCACGCCCTGGCGGGCGAAGTGCATCTGCGACACGTTGGCTTGGCCGCGACGCTTCTCGATCCAGGCGCTGCGCATGAGGGGCTACGGCAAAAGAACAGACCACCGGCGGAGCCGACGGCAGTGGGGCGCAGCCTGAGTGTCTCTTCTCACTTCCCTGCGCCGGCATGACCCGGATCAGGTTCGGAGGGTGTGATCTCAGCCCGAGGCTGGTCGGCGGATTAGCCGGCAGCGGGGCACCCCTAGTGACACGCAAAACCTAGCAAGGTTGGCCGGAAGCTGACCTACCGCTGCAAGCCGTTGAGGGCTGCGCCCACCACGCGGTGGTCGGGATCGTCCTGCAGGCCCGCCAGCCGCGAGCGGGCCGCGTCCGCCGGGGGGCCGCCCTCACCCACCAGCCGGCCAAGAATCTCGGCGCCGCCGACCCGCACCGTGCCATCGGTGGCGGCAATCGCCAGCGTGGCCAGCTCCAACAAGCCATCGGCCGAGGCCTGGGGATGCTCGGCCACGGCCGAGAGCACGCTGCAGCGCAGCAGCCACTGGTCGTCGCGGCGAAACGCCGCCAGCAGCAACGGCCAGGCCTGCTCCAGGCCATGGCTCACCAGGGAATTGGCCGCCTCGGCCCGCACATTGGCATCGGGATCGTGCTCCAGGGCCCGCACCAGGGCCTCACGCCCCGAACCATTGCGCTTCACCCCCAGGCCGGCACAGCTGAGCGAGCGCACCAGAAAGGCCTCCTGCTCCAGCCCCAACAACAACAACGGCACCGCCTGCTCCACCGGCACCTGGCGCAGGGCCACCAGCGCCGGCATCGAGCGGCCGGGATCGCCGCAACTGATCGCGGCGCGCAGCTGCTCAAGATCGGGATGGGTCGGTTGCTGGTCGTCTGGCATCCCCCCAGCCTGACTCAGGGCCGGGCCGGTGGCGTGGATTTCTGGCGCAGGGCGTTGAGCAGGGCCCGGCGGCGGCGGCGGCGGTTCAGGCGGCTCGACATCGCCAGGCTGGCCCCAATCGCCAGGGCCGGCAGCACCTGGATGCGCTCCCGCCCCTGCCGCTGCAGCAGCAACACCAACGACAGCAAAATCAGCAGCGGAGCGGAGAGGGCCAGCAGCACCTCCAGAGCGCGCCGGCGGCGCTGCACCAGGCCAGGCGGCGACGGGGCATGAAGCGACGTCTTCACGGCGATGTCCGGTTCGCGGCGGCGTCAGGCCGGGGCGGCTGGGGCTGCATCCAGCGCAGCAGGCTGAGGCTCAGCACCCGCACCCCCACCGCCAGGGCCCCTTCAGACTTCAAGGGAATAAGCAAT
>JAGYNF010000312.1 GCA_018400215.1 Cyanobium sp. M55B138
TTCGCCTTGTGGTCCAGTCGCACCTGTTTCGCCTTGCGGCCCTTGCGGGCCAGCCGCACCTTGATCACCTTGCGGTCCTTGCGGTCCTGTTTCGCCTTGTGGACCTTGCTCACCTTGCGGCCCCTGGATCGGGCCTGCGTTAATCCAGGCGCCACCGTTCCAGATGTACAGGTCACCGCTGGCCTCAACGATGTAGGCAAAGCCCACCGTCGAGCTGGCGGGCAAATCGTTCTCCGTCGCAACGCTGCCCTGCAGCGCCAACCCGGCACCCTGTTCACCCGCAATGCCCTGGGTGCCTTGCGGGCCTTGTGGGCCGCTCTCCCCCTGGGGGCCAGCCGCACCCGGAGCACCTGCTGGACCAGCAGCGCCATCACTGCCCGGTTCGCCCTGGGGGCCCTGGGGACCAGCCACGCCCTGGGGTCCTTGGGGGCCCTGCTCTCCCCCCTCTCCCTGGGGGCCTTGCGCACCAACCGGCCCAGCTGGCCCGGTTGGGCCCTGGTCGCCAGCCGCACCCGCTGGCCCCGGCACGCCCTGGGGGCCCTGGGGTCCTGTCGGTCCAACCGGCCCGGTGGCTCCGGTGATGTTTTGGGTCGGTATCCAGCTCTGGCTCAAGGCCGCACCAGCCGCTGCACTCTCTTGCCACGCGGGTCAGGGGCAGAGAGGAGGGGGTGAGCAGTGTGATTCGAGCTTGCTGAGCCGCTGCTCAACCAAGCCGATACGACCGTAGGTCTCGCGCCGGTCGCACTTGATGTCCTCATGCAGCCCCTCCAGCTGGTGGGCGATGTGCTCCACCGCCTCGGTGAGGCGCACCACCGCATCACGGGCATCGCGGTGTTCGGTGCGGCTCAACTGGGATGCACCCAAGGCTCGATTGCTCAGATGAGACAGCAGGCTGCCAACCAAGGCACCGAGCAGTGCTGCAACAGCTTCCATCGTCAGCACTCCCGGTTCAGGTGAATTCGTAGACGCGGCCAGCAAGCAGATCGAGGAAGAAATCACCCGCGATCGGTGCTGGGCTGAGGCCAGGCGGCGGCGGGCCGCTACCGGAGTAGATCCGTGCTGGCCGCGTCATCAGCGCCAGGGCCTGTTGGCCCGTGGCGGCATCGAGCTGTAGCGCCAGGCCGCCGTTGGGGTGCAACCTGATCTGCCAGGTGCGGCTGAGGCTGCCGTCGTAGGGATCACCGCTCAGTCCTGCACCGGCCAGCAGCGGCCGCAGCCGCGCCGCCGTCGCATCCGGCGCTACCGGACAGCCGAGCAGCGCCACCAACAGCGTCGCGGTAAGGCCACCGATGCTCACCGTCACCGTTTGATCAGCACGGGCGGTGTAGTAGTGACGCGGCCGGGGCGGCTTGCGGGAGATCACCGGCCATCCCACCACCTCGCTGCTGCCATCACCCCAATCGACGTTGATCGCAGCAGGGCTGGCATCGAGTGGGTCGATCAGCAGCTCGATCGCCGCACCCGACTCCAACTCATCCCAGCGCAGTGGTGACACCAGCCAGAACAGCTCGAGGGCGTCCTGGGGCACCGGCCCACCGCGGTAGCCCAACAGCAGCCAGCGCGGCGCCTCCAGTTGGGTGACGAACAGCTCAGGCCCCGGGCAACCCAGGGGCGGCAGCAACCTCACCCTGGTACCGGACGGGGATGGCGGTGGTGGAGCAAG
>JAGYNF010000313.1 GCA_018400215.1 Cyanobium sp. M55B138
ACGCAGCACTGTCTCCCAAGCGAGGGCGGCAGCCATGTGAGAAGGGACGTGAGAAGGTATGTGAGAAGGTTGGCCTCAAAGCCTGGCATGCCCGTGCAGAGCCCAACATGCGCTGGAACGGCAAAAGCCTGTGCAGAAGCAGCTTTCAGCCGATTTTTCAGGTCCTGTCAACGATGCGCGATGCCGGGTTCGAACCAGCGACATCCTGCTTGTAAGGCAGGCGCTCTACCGCTGAGCTAATCGCGCGTGGCCAGGACGTTACTGCAATCGAACCCCCGGGCACCGCGGCTGCGACGCCACCAGCGCCAGGCCCAGGCTTCTGCCGGCCAAAAGCTGCGCTGGCACGTGGAGGCCGTGGGGGTGCGCCTGGTGCTGGCCCTGCTGCGGGGGCGGCGCCATGGCCGGGTGAAGCGGGCCATCCACCGGGCAATGGGCCTGGCCCTACCCCTGCTGGGCCCACGGCTCACCAGCGCCTGCGTCAACTTGGAGCGGGTCTATGGCACCGGGCTGACAGCGTGCCAGCGGCAGCGGTTGGCGCGGCAATCGCTGGAAAGCTTCTTTCTCTCCTGCCTGGAATCGATCATTGAGCCGGTGGATGGCAGCCAGATCCATGCCAGCGGGGAGGGGCTGGAGGACCTGCTGCATCGGCCGGCGGGGCAGGGGGTGATCATCGGCTCCCTGCACCTCGGCTGCTGGGACCTGGGGCTGCGCTGGCTGAGCGAACGGCTATCGGATCTGGCCGTGATCTATCGACCCGCCCACAACCCGGAGGCCGACCGGCTGCTCAACGCCGCCCGCAGCGCCAACAGCAACTGTCGCTGGATTTCCCAATTCGACAGGCGGGCCATGCTCACCTGCCTGCGGAGGGGCGGAGCGCTGGTGGTGATGACCGATCTCTACGGCGGACGCCAGCCGCTCAGCGTGGACATGCTGGGGGTGGAGACCCACTTCGCCCCCGGGCCCGTGAGCCTCTCCCAGCGCACCGGTGCCCCCCTGTTCCCCGTGGCCCATGTGCGCGAGCGCGACGGCAGCTTCCGGCTGATCTGCGGCGCTCCCCTGCCCAGCCAACCGGGCCCCGAGGGGCTGCAGCGGCAAGCCCAGGCCCTCTGCACCTGGCAGGAGCCCTGGATCCAGGCCTACGCGGAGCAGTACTACTGGATCAACCGCCGCTGGCGGCCCGGCGACGGCAGTGGCGGGCGGTTGCGCCAGCTCTGCCCCCCCGTGGGGCCCTGAGCGATGGCCAGCGGCCGCAGCCACGACCGCGCCACCTGGCTGCTGGCCCTGCCCTTCGGGCTGCTGTGCTGGCCCTGGCTCGGCCTGGCGGGGGTCGGCGTGGGCGGCCTGAGCTTTCTGCTGGGTGGCCTGCTGCTCTCCCCCGACCTCGACACCCGCTCCAACCCCACCCGCCGCTGGGGACCGCTGCGGCTGTTGTGGTGGCCCTACCGGCGTGGCCTGGCCCATCGTTCCCTGCTCTCCCACAGCCCGCTGCTGGGCACGGCCGGCCGGCTGGCCTATCTGCTGGGGATGCTGTTGCTGCTCAGCGCCGCCCTGGCCCCCCTGGGCAGCCCGGCGCCGGCCCAGCTGCTGGCGGCGGGCCAAGGCCTGTGGCAGACGCAGCGCCCGCTGCTGATGGGTGCCCTGGCGGGTCTGG
>JAGYNF010000314.1 GCA_018400215.1 Cyanobium sp. M55B138
TGAGCCTGTCGATGATCGTGCGCAACGAGGCCGAACGGCTGGAGCGCTGCCTGGCCTCGGTGGCCGGTTTCGTCGATGAGATGGTGCTGCTCGACACCGGCTCCAGCGATGCCACGGTGGCCATCGCCGAGCGCTGCGGCGCTGTGGTGCACCATTTCCCCTGGCCCGGAGACTTCGCCCCGGCCCGCAATGAGGCCCTGCGCCATGTGCGGGGGGACTGGGTGCTGGTGCTCGATGCCGACGAGCAACTGCTGGGGGAGGCCCGGCAGCCCCTGAATCAGCTGATGGCCCAGCCGGATCTGCTGGTGGTGAATCTGCTGCGTTTCGAGCGGGGCGCCCGCCAATCGCCCTACTCCGAAGTGAGCCGGCTGTTTCGACGCCACCCGGCCATCCGGTGGAGCCGGCCTTACCACGCCATGATTGACGACAGCGTGCTGGCGCTGCAGCAACGGGAACCCCACTGGCGCCTTGCCTCCTACAGCAACCCCGCCCTCGCCCACGACGGCTACCAGCCCCAGCTGCTGGCCAGCGGCGACAAGGCGAAGCGCCTGCGGGAGGCGATGGAGGCCGAACTAAAGCGTCGGCCCAACGATCCCTATGCCTGCGCCAAGCTCGGCAGCCTGGAGGTGAGTGAGGGCCACAGGGAGCGGGGCATGGCCCTGCTGCGCCGCGGCCTCGCCCACTGCCCGGCATCAGCCGTTGCTGAACGCTACGAGCTGCTCTTGCACCTGGCGATCGCTGAAACCAGCCAACGGCCGGCCGCAGCCGAGGCGCACTATCGCCAGGCCATCGCCCTACCCCTCGACCATCGGGTGACCCTGGCGGCCCGGCTCAACCTGGCCAGCTTGCTGCAGCAGCACCCGGCAGCTGACTCCCAGGCAGCCCTGGGGGAGGCAGCCCTACTCTGCCAGCAGGCCAGCACTGCCGCCCCCGAACTGGCCCTCTGTTGGGCCCACCTGGGCCTGGTGGAGCGCCGGCGCGGCCAGCTCGACGCCGCGATCAGCGCCTACCGCCGCGCCATCGGTCTGGAACCTGAGCAGGCCGAACTCCACCAAAACCTGGCCGCAGCGCTGCTGCTGGCCGGCGACATCGGCGGGGCCAGGGCCGGCTTCCAGCAAGCCATTGCCCTGCTGATCAAACAGGGCCAGAGCCAGGCGGCCCTGGCGCTCCGCCAGCGGGTGGAGGGGGTGGTGAAACTGGACAGCTGAGCCGACCCACCAACCCATGCCCCAGCCCAGCCCCCCTCCAGCACCATCACCACCCCTGGGCGGCAGACGCGTGGTGATCACCCGGGCCGAACACCAACTGGGGGCGGCCCGGCAGCTGTTTGAAGCGGCGGGCGCCAACGTGCTGGAGCTGCCCGCCCTGGTGGTGACCCCGCCAGACACCTGGGGCCCCCTCGACGACGCCCTCGACGAGCTGGAGGACTTCCACTGGCTGGTGTTCTCGAGCAGCAACGGCGTGGAGGCGGTGGAGCAACGACTGCAAAGGCGCGGTCGCAGCCTGGCCGGGCGCCCCCGGGGCCTGCGAATAGCGGCCGTGGGGCGCAAGACGGCCGCCAGGCTGGCGGAGCTGGGGGCAGCCGCCGATTTTGTGCCCCCCACCTTCGTGGCCGACAGCCTGGTGGAGCACTTCCCCGTCTCAGGCTGG
>JAGYNF010000315.1 GCA_018400215.1 Cyanobium sp. M55B138
CCAGGGTGTTGCTCACCTGCACCAGACTCACGAGTTTGGTGCGCTCCGAGAGCTGCCGGCGGAGGTCCTCGAGATCCAGCTCACCGGTCTCGGTGAGGCCCACGTGGCGCAGCACGCAGCCGGTGCGGGCTGCCAACAGCTGCCAGGGCACCAGGTTGGAGTGGTGCTCCATCACCGTGAGCAGCACCTCATCGCCGGGGCCGAGGTTGGCCTCACCCCAGCTTCGCGCCACCAGGTTG
Source organism: Cyanobium sp. M55B138 (assembly GCA_018400215.1). Lineage (GTDB taxonomy): Bacteria > Cyanobacteriota > Cyanobacteriia > PCC-6307 > Cyanobiaceae > NIES-981. Next base: position 240 of record JAGYNF010000315.1, read on the forward strand.
ATCGCCTCACTGGCGTTGCGGGTGAACACGATCTCCCGCGCACTCGCCGCACCGATGAAGGCCGCCACCTTGGTGCGGGCCCCCTCGAAACCCTCGGTGGCACGGGCGCTCAGCTGGTGGGCACCGCGGTGCACATTGGCGTTGTCGTGGTCGTAGTAATGCTGCAGAGCCGCCAGCACCTGGCGCGGCTTCTGGCTGGTCGCCGCGTGGTCGAGGTAGATCAACGGCTGGCCGAGGCAGGCGGTCTGGGCCAGCAGCGGGAAATCGGGCCGGGTGAGGGCCGCCAGATTCTGCGGAGCCACGGGGCTGGCGGCGAGCAGGGGGTCGAGGGCGGAGGACACGATCATGGAGTGCCACCCTCCGCCAAGAACGGCCCGATCAACTGGTGGGCGGCGGCGGCAGCGGGCAACTCACGCAGCACCTCCTCGCAGAACGCCCTCTGCAGCAGCTGGGCCGCCTGATCGGCGGCAATTCCCCGGCTCTGCAGATAGAAGAGCGCCTCGGTCTGCAACCGGCTCACCGTGGCGCCATGGGCACACTTCACATCGTCGGCGACGATCTCCAGTTCGGGCTTGGTGTCGATGCGGGCGCGGTCGGAGAGGAGCAGATTGCGACTGAGCTGGGCTGCCTGGGTGCGCTGGGCGGCCCGGGACACCTGCACGGCCCCATTGAAGACACTGCGGCCCTGGCCGTCGGCCACCGCCTTGTGCAATTGGTCGAGTTGCCCCTCGGGGCCATCGAAACGAACCCAGCTGTGGGTATCGGCGATCTGGCGATCACGGCAGATCTGCAGGCCCCGCAGACAGGTGGTGGCAGCGCCCTCGCTCTGCAGGATGCGTGGTTCCTGGCGGGCAAGGGCCCAGCCTGCGCTGGCGGCCACATGGGTGAGACCACTGCCGGGAGCCTGCAGCACAGCCGTGTGCTGCAGCAGGGACGCGGCGGGATGCCCCAGGGCGAGGCTGCCCAGCTTGAGCTGGGCACCGGTGGCGAGAACCACCTCCGTCACCAGGCTGATGGCTGCAGCCCCAGTGGTGGTGGGCCGCAGCAGCAACTCCAGGCTGGCATCAACATCCAGCACCACCAGCAGCCGCCAGGCGGCCAGGCCGGCGTCGGCCGCATCCAGCACCAGCTCCAGGGCTCCGGCGGCACCGCTCACCTGCAGGGCCACCAGATGGGCATCGGCACCGGCGTTGAGCCGCACCGGCCAATGCTCGGCACAATCGGTGGCGACCAGGGCCTGGCCAAGCCAGGGCTGGGCCTCTGCCAGATCCAGGCGCCGCACCCCATCGGGCAGCACCGTGCCGGCGAGGGGATCGGCAGCCCTGAGCAGCTGGGGGGCCAGGGCCGTGAGCGGTGCCAGGTCGGTGAAACGCCAGTCTTCCTGGCGACGGGTGGGCAGG
>JAGYNF010000316.1 GCA_018400215.1 Cyanobium sp. M55B138
GGCCCCCCCCCCCCCTTACCAGGCGCCCCGCCCGGCATCGGATCTGTAACGAAGTTGTTACGTTTCGGGATGGATGCGGGGTGAGGGTGGGGTGGGGTGGCCGAGAGCGCTTGGAGTAACAGGGTTGCTCTGTGCTGGAGCTTGCTTCACGTTTCTTAAAAAAGCTTGCCAGGATCTGCCAAACGCGTCCTGGCCATGACCACTACCACCCTGCTTGAGCTGTGCGGAGGCTTCGCGGGCTCCTGCTTCGCCCTTTGGCTGGCAAGCCAGAGCTTGCCGTCGCCCGGGGCTGCCGTGCTCAACCGGCTGGCGGGCCTAAAACCCTCCCTGTTGGCCTACCTGCAGACCCCTGGGCTGCTGGCCTCGCTGGGGCTGCTGCTGCTGCGGCTCAGCGTGGGGGTGATGATGATCCACCACGGCCAGGAGAAGCTCGCCGATCCGCAGCAGTTCGCCAACACCTATGTGGCGTCGTTGCATCTGCCCTTCCCGCTCTTCTTTGCCTATGTGGCCGGTTTCTCCGAGTTGATCGGCAGCTGGCTGGTGATCCTGGGGCTGTTCACCCCCCTGGGCGCCCTGGCCCTCACCGGCACCATGGCCACGGCGGCCTACCAGCACATCCTCACCGCCGGGCTCAACATCTACGTGCTGGAGCTGGTGCTGCTCTATCTGGGGGGCAGCCTGGCGCTGCTGTTCAACGGCCCCGGACGCTTCTCCTTTGATGCCGGCATGGTGCCCGAGCTGCTGGCCGGCGTCCCAGCAACTGAAGCGGCCGAACGGGGCTCCGCCGCTGGCCTCACCCCGGCCACCGTGGCCGTGGAGGCCCTGGGCCGGGCCGACTGAGGGGGCAAGGCGACGGCCCGCTTGCAGGCCCGTTCACAATGCGTTACAGTTCTCGTAACAAACCGAAACACCACCGAAATCGATGACTGACTCCACCCCCCGCTTCGGTTTTGTGCAGTTCGCCGAAACCTGGAACGGCCGCATGGCCATGCTCGGTTTCGTGATCGGCCTGGGCACGGAGCTGCTCACCGGCCAGAGCATCCTCTCCCAAATCGGCCTCGGTTGATCGCCATGCAAACCGATTACACCGCAGCCATCGCCATCGTGTTCGCCCTTGTGGTGGTGCTCGGCGGCATGACCACCTACGTGCTCAGCCGTCCCTCCGACCTCTCCCCGAGAATTCGATGATCGCTACAGCCACCATTGTTCTCTTCGGGGCCTGGCTGATCGGGGCCCTGGTGCAGCCCGAGCCCTCCAACTGACGCGCTTCGACTTCACCAATTCCAACCCCCCGACTTTCCGATGACCAACACTCCCGCCAACGACCAGTGGCTCCAGCACCGTGCTCAGGAGCTGATCTTGATCGACCAGCTCAAGCGCGTTGAGCGCTTCAACGGCCGGGCCGCCATGTTGGGCATCGTGATCGGCATCGCCACCGAGGCGCTCACCGGCGCCGGCATCGCCCACCAGATCGGCCTTGGTGCCCTCGTGGATGGCTACGCCGCCTGCCGCACCCAGTTCCTGCCCTTCTGCTTCTGAACCGCCAGCCCCTCGGGCTGACCAACGGAACCCCTGGGCATCGCCCGGGGGTTTTTTGATGGATGCGGAGGGCGCTGATCACACCGGTGACGG
>JAGYNF010000317.1 GCA_018400215.1 Cyanobium sp. M55B138
GGCTGAGTCCTTCAACAACCTGTGAACGCAAGCCCCGCCGCTGGCGGGGCACCAGCGATCAGCGCCTGAGGTCGAAGCGATCGGCCTCCATCACCTTCACCCAGGCGGCCACGAAGTCGCACACCAGGCGGGCGGCGCCATCAGCCTGGGCATACACCTCGGCGATTGCCCGCAGCTGGGAGTTGGAGCCAAACACCAGATCCACCCGGGTGGCGCTCCAGCGCAGCGCGCCGCTTTGCCGGTCGCGTCCCTCAAACAGCTCTCCGCTGTCGTCGGTGGGCGTCCAGGTGGTGGCCATGTCGAGCAGGTTCACGAAGAAATCGTTGCTCAACACCCCCGGCCGCTCGGTGAACACGCCGTGGGATGAGCCGCCGGTGTTGGCACCCAGCACCCGCAGGCCACCCACCAGCACGGTCATCTCCGGGGCACTCAACCCCAGCAGCTGGGCCCGGTCCACCAGCAGGTGCTCGCCGGTCACGCGCATGGGCCCCTTCTGCCAGTTGCGGAAGCCATCGGCCTGGGGCTCCATCACCGCAAACGAGGCCGCATCGGTCTGCGCCTGGCTGGCGTCCATCCGGCCGGGGCTAAAGGGCACCTCCAGCGGGTAGCCAGCCGCCGCCGCCGCCTGCTCCACCCCCACACCACCGGCCAGCACGATCAGATCCGCCAGCGACACGCGCGCACCATTGGGGCCGGAAGCGGTGAAGGTCTGCTGGATGCCCTCCAGCACCCCCAGCACCCGCTGCAATTGCTCGGGTTGGTTCACAGCCCAATCCTTCTGGGGGGCCAGGCGCAGCCGGGCGCCGTTGGCACCACCCCGCCTGTCGGAGCCGCGGAAGCTGGAGGCTGACGCCCAGGCGGTGGCCACCAGGTCGCCCACCGTGAGGCCCGAGGCCCGCAGCCGCGCCTTCAGGTCGGCGATGGCGGCCCCATCCACCAGGGGGTGATCCAGCGCCGGGATCGGGTCCTGCCAGATCAGCCGCTCGGTCGGCACCTCGGGGCCGAGGTAGAGGCAGCGGGGGCCCATGTCGCGGTGGGTGAGCTTGAACCAGGCGCGGGCGAAGGCGTCGGCGAAGGCCTCCGGGTGCTGGTGGAAGTGGCGCGAGATCGGCTCGTAGATCGGATCGACCCTCATTGCGAGATCGGCCGTCGTCATCACGGGGGCGTGGGTCTTGTTTGGGTCAAACGCATCCGGAACTAGTTTCGCGGCTTCCGGATCGGTGGGGATCCACTGCTGACCGCCCGAGGGGCTCTTGGTGAGCTGCCATTCGTACTTGAACAGCGTCTCCAGGTAGGACATGTCCCACTGGGTGGGCGTGGGTGTCCACGCACCTTCGAGACCAGAGCTGATCGTGTAATCGGCGTTGCCGGTTCCCAAGCTGCTGATCCAGCCCAAGCCCATGTCCTGTAGTGGTGCTGCCTCGGGTTCGGGACCGACGTACTTCTCGACGTCGCCAGCACCGTGCATCTTGCCGAAGGTGTGGCCACCTGCGGTGAGGGCCACGGTCTCGTAATCGTTCATCGCCATGCGTGCGAACGTTTCGCGGATATCGCGGGCTGAAGCCATCGGATCGGGAGTTCCGTTAGGGCCCTCGGGGTTGACGTAGATCAG
>JAGYNF010000318.1 GCA_018400215.1 Cyanobium sp. M55B138
CGTGACCCTCACCCTCAGGCGCCGCGGCCAGCCCCTGGATGTGGCCCTCACCCGGGAGCGCATTGAACTGCAGGCCGTCGACAGCCAGATCAACACTGGCCCCAACGGCTTGCGGGTGGGCTACATCCGGCTGAAGCAGTTCAACGCCAACGCCACCAAGGACATGCGCAAGGCCCTGCGCGAGATGGAGGCGGAGGGCGTGGATGGCTACGTGCTCGACCTGCGCAGCAATCCCGGTGGCCTGCTGATGGCCAGCGTGGAAATCGCCCGGCAGTGGCTCAACGAGGGCACGATTGTGTCGACCAAAACCCGCAGCGGCATCACCGATGTGAAGCGCGCCACGGGTCGCGCCCTCACCGATCGGCCCCTGGTGGTGCTGGTGAATGAGGGATCGGCCAGCGCCAGCGAGATCCTCTCCGGTGCCCTCCAGGACAACAACCGCGCTGTGCTGGTGGGTCAGAAGACCTTCGGCAAGGGCCTGGTGCAATCGGTGCGGGGGCTTTCGGATGGCTCCGGCATGACCGTGACCATCGCCAAATACCTCACCCCCCGCGGCCGGGACATCCACAAGCACGGCATCGACCCCGATGTCACGGCGAAGATGAGTGAGCAGGAGGCCCAGCGGCTCAAGCTGGAGGACATCGGCACCAGCCGCGACAGCCAGTACCGCGTGGCCGAATCCACCCTGGTGAAGCGAATCGGCACCGCCTCCGGCACCACGGTGCAGAAGGCCTACAAGCCTGGCAGTGCCAATGTGCCTGCGGCCCTCGAAACCGCCAAGCCTTGACGGTTCCAACGGATCTCTGGGCCCATAAACCTTGGTGGTGCCAGCCCTGGACGATCGTGCTCACCGGGCTGGTGGTGCCAATCGCCAGTTGGCTGCTGCTGGAGCGCTGGTGGATCACCGTACCGCTGGCAGGCGGGGTGCTGGTGTGGTGGTGGTTGTTTCTGGTGCTGGTGCCGCGGGCCTATCGCGGGGAGTAACTCAGGCCACCGGCTGCATCAGGCCGCCACCAGGACCGGAATCGTCGTCGTCGTTGTTGCCCGTGTCGCCCTGGAGCAGGGCGTAGAGGCCGAGGGCCAGCAGGCTCACCGCACCGGAGACCAGGCCGAAGCCACCCGAGAATCCAGTGCCCAGCTCGATCACCTCGCCCACGGGAATCGCTTTACAGAACTTCTCAGAACTGTAACGGAAGATTGAGGGAGTTGCAGAGGGGGTGGGAGAGGGCAGCGCTGCCCTCAGTGGCAGCCTGGCCAGGGCCCTGGTGGCACCGAAACCCGTGCCACACTGACATCGGTGCTGGGGTGAGCCGCGCCAAGGTGCTGGCTACGCAGGAAGCGATGCAGCTTCTGGCTTTGAGCCAGCCGTCAAGGCGCGGCGTCTTTCTTTTTCAAGACCACAAGATCGCCAGGGCATCGTTTCTTCTCCCTGCTGGATGCAGCAAGTCCCTGCTGGATGCAGCAAGGTGAGCACAAGGGCCTGGTTGCTGTTCCTCGAACGCCAGGGTGGGCTGGAATCGGCCACTGCCCCCTTCAACCGCCAGCAGGTTCAGAGCGACAAGACCGCCTCGTTCTGCGCCGCTTGCTGCTCGGCCCGCTGGGCG
>JAGYNF010000319.1 GCA_018400215.1 Cyanobium sp. M55B138
TTCGCCCCGCCGGAGCAAGCGGCGCCGGCCGTTCCCTCCGAATCGCTCACCACCACGAGGGATGCGGCCTTCGATCGGGAAATCGAGCGACTGGAGCGAGAACTGCTCACCAGCCAGGACTCCCTGCGACGCTCCCTGGCCCAACTCGAGCAGGCCAACGAAGAACTGGAGGCGTCGTCGGAGGAACTGCAGGCCTCATCAGAAGAGCTGCAGTCATCCAACGAGGAGTTGGAGGCCTCCAACGAAGAGCTGCAGGCCTCCAACGATGAGCTCGGCACCCTCAATGGGCAGCTGCGTGCCCGCAGCGACGAGCTCGAACAGCTCAACGTGGATCTGGAGAACATCCAAACCTCGCTCAGCCAGGGGATGGTGATCGTCGATCCCCAGCTGCGGGTCAGCCGCTTCTCCCCCCTGGCGGTGCGGGTGTTCGGCCTGCTGGACGGCGACATCGGCCAGCCCCTGCTGGCCGTGCCCACCACGGTGCCGCTGCCGGGGTTGCGGGAGGCGCTGCAGGCCGTCCTGGGCGGTGAGCCGCGTCGCAGCCTCGAAGCCGGCAGTGAGGAGGTGTCCTATCTGGTGCAGGTGCTGCCCTATCTGGAGCGCGACGGGCGCCGAAGGGGCGCCATTGTGACCCTCACGGATGTATCCGAGCTGGTGGAGCTGCGCCGCACGGCCGAAGCCGCACTGGATGAATTCGCCGGCCTCACCGACGCGCTCGATCAGGCGGTTTGGAAGTGGGATCGCTCCATGCAGCAGCTCCTCTACGCCAGCAAGCGCATCCAGTCATTGACGGGATGGACGCCCAGCGAACTCTGCGATCGCCCCGCCCTGCTGGATGGGGCGATCGATCCGGAGGATCGTGGGCGGGTCACGGCAGCCCGCAACCAGGGGCTGGGGCAGTGGTCGATTCGCTATCGCCTCCACACCCGCGATGGCCGACAGATCTGGGTGCTGGAAACAGCGCGGGTGATCCGCGAAGGCAGCCAGTCGTTCGTAGTGGGCACCCTGGCCGATGTCACGGCATTGCAGGAGCTGGAGAATCGCGCCAGCGAGCTCTCCGCCACCTTTGAGTCGGTCTTTGATGCCCGCAGCTTCGGCGTGATCGTGCTGGATGCCGAGCTGCGGGTGGTGATGGCCAACCAGACGTTCTGTGCCATGGTCGGCTTCGATCGGGAGTCGATCGTGGGGGTGAGCAGTGCCCTGTTCGCCCCGGAGGCGGTGGAGGGGCTCAGCGCTGCTGCCCGGGCGGCCCTGGCGGGATCCCAGCCCATGGCCATCCGGACCCTGCAGATCAAGGGCCCCCAGGGATCGCTGCATCCCGTACAGGCCGAGATCAGGGCCATGCCACAACCGTCGGCACGGGCCGTGATCACCTTGATCGTGCATAACCCCGCCGGGCCAGGGCTATAACAAATGGGCTGTCAGGAAAGTGCAGAGCTTGCGTGAAGACGCAGAGAACGCTCCCCACTCCCCAAGCGCTTGCCTGACGCGAGTAGCTTAAAAAAGCCACGAACAGCAATATGGGAAGAAAGCTCCGCAGGAATCATTCTGAGGAAAAGTGTTCGCAAACTATTGCCAAACGGAACCATTCATCTAATGCA
>JAGYNF010000032.1 GCA_018400215.1 Cyanobium sp. M55B138
GGGCCCCCCAGCGGACAGCTGGGACCTTCCCCCATCAGGTGCCCCAGCTTGATGCGCTTGGTGGCCAGGTAAGTGGCGTTGTGGTCGCCGGGTTCCATCACCAGCGGCACCCGGTCCTCCACCTGCAGGCCATAGCCGCCCAGGCCGGCGATCTTGCGCGGGTTGTTGGTGATCAGCCGCAGCCGCTGCACGCCCAGGTCGCTGAGGATCTGGGCGCCCACGCCGTAGTTGCGCAGGTCGGCGGGGAAGCCGAGGCGCTCGTTGGCCTCCACCGTGTCGAGGCCCGTGTCCTGCAGGGAGTAGGCCTTGAGTTTGTTGATCAGGCCAATGCCGCGACCTTCCTGGCGCAGATACACCACCACCCCCTCGCCGGCGGCTTCGATCATGCGCAGGGCCGCCTCCAGCTGGGGGCGGCAGTCGCAGCGCAGCGAGCCGAAGGCATCACCGGTGAGGCACTCACTGTGCACCCGCACCAACACCGGCCCTTGGGCCTGTTCCGGCCGGCCCTTCACGATCGCCATGTGTTCGCTGCCGTCGAGCTCGTTGCGGTAGCCGATCGCCCGGAAGCTGCCGAAGGCACTGGGCATGGTGGCCTCGGCCTGGCGCCGCACAAACCGCTCCGTGTCCAGGCGGTAGCCGATCAGGTCGGCGATCGAGATCAGGCGCAGCCCATGGCGCCGCGCGTAGGTGGCCAACTGGGGCAGGCGGGCCATGGAGCCATCGGTGTTCTGGATCTCACAGATCACCCCGGCCGGATAGAGCCCCGCCAGCCGGGCCAGATCCACGGCCGCCTCGGTGTGGCCGGCGCGCTTGAGCACGCCACCCTGGCGGGCCCGCAATGGGAAAATGTGGCCCGGGCGGCGCAGATCGTCTGGCCGGGTGTGGGGGTGGATCGCCACCTGGATGGTGCGGGCACGATCGTCCGCCGAGATCCCCGTGGTCACGCCATTCTCAGGCCCCGCGTCCACGCTCACGGTGAAGGCGGTCTGGTTGTCATCGGTGTTGCGATCCACCATCAGGGGCAGATCGAGAACATCGAGCCGCTCCCCCTCCATCGCCAGGCAGATCAGGCCCCGGGCTTCGGTGGCCATGAAGTTGATCTGCTCCGGGGTGGCGAACTGGGCCGCGCAGATCAGGTCGCCCTCGTTCTCCCGATTTTCATCGTCAACCACCACGATCGACTCCCCGTTGCGGATGGCCGCCAGCGCATCGGCAATGGCGTCAAAGCGGATGGTTTCAGCCTGGTCTCCAGGCGTGCTGGCCAGAGGCGGAGGGCTCAGGGATGTCAACGGGTGGCGGTGGGCCCCGGGGCCCAGGTCCAATCATCCTTTATAAAGCCCAGCACCCCTGTCGCACCGCCATGGCCAGTTCCGCCTCCAGCCATCGGGTCGCCGTGATCGGTGCCAGCGGCTATGGGGGGCTGCAGACCCTGCGCCTGCTGCAGGACCACCCCAGTTTCCGGGTGACCTTCCTGGGGGGGGAACGCAGCAGCGGCAAGCGCTGGAGTGAACTCACCCCCTTCCTGCCCCTGCCCGACGATCCGGTGGTGCGGGTGCCCGAGCCCGACGCCATCGCCGCCGCCGCCGACTTCGCCGTGTTGAGCCTGCCCAGTGGCCTTGCCTCCCAGCTGGTGCCGGGGCTGTTGGAGCGGGGCGTGCGGGTGGTGGATCTCTCCGCCGACTACCGCTATGGCCGCTTGGAGCGTTGGCAGGAGGTGTATGTGAGTGAGGCGCTCCAGATGCCCCGCAGCGATGCCGATCTCTGCGCCGAGGCTGTGTATGGACTGCCGGAATGGCATGGCGATCGCATTGCTGCGGCCAGGCTGGTGGCCGCTCCAGGCTGTTTCCCCACCGCGTCGCTGCTGGGGCTGTTGCCGTTTCTGAAGCAGGGGCTGGTGGATGTGGGGGGCATCGTGATCGATGCCAAGACCGGCACCAGCGGTGGTGGTCGGGCCGCCAAGGAACACCTGTTGCTCGCCGAGGCGGCCGAGGCGGTGGCCCCCTACGGCGTGGTGGGCCATCGCCACACCAGTGAAATCGAGCAGATCGCCAGCCAGGTGGCCGGCCAGCAGATCCAGCTGCAGTTCACCCCCCACCTGATGCCGATGGTGCGGGGTCTGCTGGCCACGGTGTATTGCCGCCTGCGGGATCCTGGCCTGACCGCCGACGACTGCAGCACCGTGTTGCACTCCGCCTATCGCCACTCCCCCTGTGTGGAGGTGCTGCCGGTGGGCACCTACCCCTCCACCAAGTGGGTGCGCCACACCAACCGGGCCCTGCTCTCGGTGCAGGCCGATGGGCGCACCGGCCAGCTGATTGTGATGGGGGTGGTGGACAACCTGATCAAGGGCCAGGCCGGGCAGGGCGTGCAGTGCCTGAACCTGATGGCTGGTCTGCCTGTCACCAGCGGATTGCCGCTGCTGCCCTTCTACCCCTGAGCTCCAGCCGCCGCCTGGCCCAGGCCGAGCCGCTCGGCCGCCAGCTGCACCGCCAGCGGCAGGATGCGGTGCTCCTGGCGCTGGATGCGCTGGCCCAGGCTGATGGCGTCGTCTCCGGCCAGCACCGGCACCGCTGCCTGCACCAGGATTGGGCCGGCATCGACGGCCTCGCCCACCAGGTGGGCGGTGCATCCGGTGAGGGTCACCCCGGCCGCCAGGGCCTGGCCGACGGCGTTCAGGCCCCGGAAGCTGGGCAACAGGGAGGGGTGGATGTTCACCAGCCGGTTGGGGAAGGCCGCGATCAGCACCGGCGTGACGATGCGCATCCAGCCCGCCATCACCACCAGGTCGACGGCCTGGGGTTGCAGGCTGGCGATCAGCTGCTGGTCGAGGGCCTCGCGGCTGGGCTGCTGGCGATGGTCGACCAGCTGCCAGGGAATGGCGAGCCGTTCGGCCCGTGCGATGGCGCCGCAGCCGGGGTTGTTCACCAGCAGCTGCACCACCTCGGCCTTGGGGCTGCCCTGCCGGCAGGCCCGCACCAGGGCCTCGAAATTGCTGCCATTGCCCGAGGCCATCACCGCCAGCCGCAGGGCGCGCTGGCCCGTGGGCAGGGGCCGGGCTGGTGGCAACGGCCACTGGACGCTGCGGTCAGGATCGCTAGGGTCGAGCAAAGCGGGCATCCGGTCCATGTCCCATCTCTCCATCCTGCCTACCGTGCTGCGCGACGCCGAGGTGCTCGCGGCCAGCCTGGAGGCCCTCGGCTTCCCGCCCCGCTGGGGTGGAGCCCTGGAGGGGTTTGCCGGTGAGACGGAGCCCGTGCTGCTGCAGGTGCGTTGCCCCGCTGGCCCCAGCCTGGGCTGGCGCCGCCAGGCCGATGGTTCCCTGGCCCTGGTGGGGGATCTGCAGCGGCTCAGTCGCAGCAGCAGCCTGCAGGGGCTGCTCGCCCGGATCACCCGTCGCTACGCGGCCAGCTTGGCCCTGGCCGATGCCAAGCGGCATCTGGGTGCAGCCCAGGTGTGCGTGCGCCCCTGATCGATCCACGGTGACCTCAGCAACCGGGCCCTCGTTTGTCGTTGATCTGCGGGCTGCCACCGCCCATCTGGTGGCCGTGGAGCTCACGGCCCAACCCAGCGCCCCAACCCTGCGTTGGTCCCTGCCCGCCTGGACGCCGGGCTCCTACCTGATCCGCGACTATGTGCGGCAGCTGGAGGGGTTGAACCTCACCCAGGCGGATCGGCCGATTCCGGTGCGGCGCACGGGGGTGGCCGCCTGGGAGGCGGAGCTGCCGGATCTACAGCCGGTGCGGCTGCGCTACCAGCTGGTGGCCACGGAACTCAGCGTGCGCACCTGCCATCTCGATGCCGACCACGGCTTTCTCTGCCTGGCGGCGGTGGCGGTGGAGATTGAGGGGCAACGCTGGCTGCCCCAGCGGATCAGCCTGCAGTTGCCGCCTGGATGGCAGGGCCATGTGCCCCTGCCGCAACGGGCCGATGGCAGCTGGTGCGCCCAGGATTTCGACCAGCTCGTCGATACCCCCATTGAGGCCGGCCCCCACGCCAGCCATGGCTTCGACGTGGCGGGCATCCCCCATCGCTGGGTGAGCTGGGGCACCACCCTGGCGGGCGTTGATCCGATTGAAGCCGACGGCCAATTGCTGGCCGATGTGGAGAGGGTGTGTGGGGCCTGCTGCCGGCTGATGGGGGTGGAGCGCCCCGCCGCGGATCACTACCTGTTTGTGCTCCATCTCACCGAGGCGGGCTACGGCGGCCTGGAGCATGACTGCAGCAGCGTGCTCCAGTACGGCCGTCGTCGCCTGGCCCAGCCCGACGGCCGCCGCAAGCTGCTGCAGCTGGTCGCCCACGAATATCTGCACCAGTGGAATGTGCGCCGGCTCAGGCCCGCCGAGCTCACTCCCTACAACTACCGCGATCCGGTGTCGATCCCCACCCTCTGGTTTGCCGAGGGTGTGACCAGCTACGTGGACCAGCTGCTCCCCCATGCGGCCGGCATCAGCGACAGCACCGAGGTGCTTGCCGATCTGGCCAGTGATCTGAGCCGCTACTGGCTGACGCCTGGGCGCCACGTGCAGAGCCTGCGCCAGAGCAGTGAAGAGGCCTGGGTGAAGCTCTACAAGGCCGATGCCTACGCCATCAACAGCCAGGTGAGCTACTACCTCAAGGGGGCGGTGCTGGCCCTGGTGCTGGACCTGCACCTGCGCCGGCGGGGCAGCGGCCTGCCGGCGGTGTTGCGCCAGCTGTGGCAGAGCCACGGCCGCTGGGGGCGGGGTTATCGCGAAGCGGAGCTGCTGGCCGCCTTCGCAAGGGCAGACGCCGATCTGGCTCGCCTGCTGCCTGCCTGGCTCAACGGCACGGAGGATCCTGATCTGGAGCCCTATCTGGCCGATGTGGGAGTGGTGCTGACGCCCCATCCGGCCGCTGTTCCCTGGTTGGGCTGGATGGTGGAGCGCAGCGACGGCGGCGGGCTGCAGCTGAAGCGGGTGATCCGCTCAGGGCCGGCCGAACGGGCGGGCCTGATGGTGGGCGATGAGTTGATTGCCGTCTCGGGTTGGCGGTTGCACCAGCCCGAAGACCTCACTCCGGTGTTGGCGGCCCTTCAGCCCGGGGCTGAACTGGAGGTGGCCTACGCCCGTGATGGTCGGCTTCGCTGTGCCCAACTCCAGGCCGCCCCTGCCCAGGTGGAGCGCTGGAGCTTGGAGCCGGACCGCCAGGCAACGGCGGCGGCAGTGGAGCGGCGCCGCCGCTGGCTGTGCCTGGAGTTGCCATGAGGCTTCGCCCCCAGGCCCAACCCCTTCTGCTGGTTTGCCTGGCCGCCGTGATGTTGGGCCTGGGCGGCATCGGCTGGCTGGCCCGGGATCGCTCCAGCCAGGGGGGGCAACGGCCCAGCCGCTCCCTGCTCGAGCTGCTGGAGGACATCGGCAAGCCCTCGCCCCCTCCGCAGGAGGGGCCCGGCGTGTCGGCCCCCGCCCCGCCCGCCCATGCCGCCTGGCGCTCGCCCCTGGTCCAGTCCTGCCAGGTCCAGCCGGGGGAGCGCCAACGGCTGCTGGCCCTGGTCAGCCAGCTGCGCCAGTTCCCCAACCGCGTGCGGATCGATCCCAGCAACTACGGCGAGCGCCACAGTCGCGATGCCTTTGGCAATCCCCTCGACCCCAACCCCCGCCTGGTGGTGCTGCACGAGACGGTGTACGGAATCCAATCGGCGATCAACACCTTTCGCACGCCCCATCCCCGCGATGATGACCAGGTGAGTTATCACGCCCTGGTGGCCCTGGATGGCGGCGTGGTGTTTCTGCTGGACCCCAGCAAACGCGCCTTTGGGGCCGGCAACTCCGCCTTCCGGGGCGAGTGGGCCGTGACCAACGCCAGGGTGCAGGGTTCGGTGAACAATTTCGCCCTGCACGTGAGCTTGGAAACGCCGCTGGATGGCGAACATGCCGGAGCGCGACACAGCGGTTATTCGGCGGCGCAGTACGACGCCCTGGCAGCCCTTTTAGCCCTGTGGATGCAGACGTACCCGATCACACCCGACCAGATCATCACCCACAGGGGTGTGGACCTGGGGGGCGAGCGGGCCGACCCCCGCAGCTTTGATTGGGGAGCCCTGCAACAGCGCCTCAGCAGCCTGGGGTTGCTCTGCTGAGGGCTGGGCTGCCCAGGCCAGGGAGGCAATCAGATCATCGGGGAGAGATCGGTGTTGATGCGCCCATAGAGAAGGGCGTGCAATTCCGGGTCCTGCATCGAGCTGAGGATGCGGCGGGGATAGTCGAGTTTGCCGTTGTGCAGGTAGGCCAGGGTGGCCAGGGCCTTGGCATCCCTGGCGCTGCCACTGGCCTGCAGCATGCGATCGCTGGGGACGTTGAGCTGCCGTTTGAGGCGGCTGAACTTGCCCACCAGCAGGGCGATGTTCTGGTGGGGGTCGAGCAGTTGGTCCCGGGCCCAACTCACCTGATCCGGTGTGGGGTCGTGCGAGAGCAGGCCCTGATGCACCATCTCGCCAATGCCCAGCTGGGCTAGGCCGTGGGTGCGGAACAGGCCTGAGTGGGCGGCGATGGGGTGGTTCTCCCCCGGCTTGGCGTGGCGCATTTCATCGAACAACACGGCCGTGATCAGCATCGGGTTGATGTGCTCCCGGGCACTCAGGCGGAAGATCACCGGCCGCAACTCCTCCAGCCGATTGAGGGTGTGGTGGCGCAGGGGCTGGAGCTGGCCCACCACCCCGTCGCTGAACAGCTGGGCCAGGCGGGGCTGGGGGCCGTGCACACCAAAGCGCCGCTGCAGCTCCTGCAGTTCCTCGGGGCTGAAGGCCAGGGGATCGGGCCTGCTGCTGATCCCATTGATCACCATGGGTTCACCCACCCAGGGCCGGGGCTTGGGGGCCCCCACGGGGAACAGAGCGGCGATCGCGAGCCCACAGGCGAGCAGGCGCAGCGCGCGCCACTTCTGGCCAGGACTCAGATCAGGGGGTTGGGAATGGCTGAAGGCCCCAAAGCGACAGGCCCGCTGCAGGACGCCCTTGGCGGCGGCGTCCTGGCCGAACGGACGATCTTGTGTTGCGCGGTGCTGACTCACGCTGGGACCGTTTGTCAATGGAGACTGAATCTGCGCTGATCAAAACCCTCCAAACGATCCTAAGGAACTCCGGGCCGGGGCGCTGGGGCCAGGGAGCGGTCCGTGGGCTGACACCTGCTGGCCGGACTGGGCGACGTCAGACCTAGGTTTCCCCCATCCTTTAGCCGCCGCTGCCAAGGTGAAAACCGCCGATTTTGATCGGGCCAATCCGGCCAGCCAATGGCAGCGCTTCTGTGACCAGCTCTGGTATGACGCCGGGCTCGAGATCTGGCTGGATGTGAGCCGCATGGCCCTCAACACCAGCCACCTCCACCAGCTGGAGCCGCAGTTTGAGCGGGCCTTTGCGGCGATGGCTGCCCTGGAGGGCGGTGCCATCGCCAACCCGGATGAGCAACGCATGGTGGGCCACTACTGGTTGCGCCAACCAGACCTGGCCCCCGATGGCGCCACCGCCGATCACATCCGCTCCGAGGTGGACCGGATTGCGCAGTTTGGCCACGAGCTGCTGAGCGTCGCTGATTTCACTGATGTGCTCTGGATCGGCATTGGTGGCTCTGGCCTGGGTCCGTTGCTGATGGTGAGGGCCCTGGGCGAGCTGGGTGCGGGGCTGCCGTTCCACTTCATCGACAACATTGATCCCGTTGGCATCAGCCAGACCCTGGCCCGGTTGGGTGAGCGCCTGCGCCGCACCCTGGTGGTGGTGGTGAGCAAGTCGGGGGGCACGCCGGAGCCCCGCATTGGCATGGAGCAGGCGCGGGCGCGCCTGGAGAGCCTTGGCGGCCGCTGGGTTGAGCAGGCCGTGGCGGTCACCATGGTGGGCAGCCGGCTCGACCAGCTCGCCCTTGAGGAGGGTTGGTTAGCCCGCTTCGACATGTTCGATTGGGTGGGGGGTCGCACCAGCATCACCAGTGCCGTGGGGCTCCTGCCCGGCGCCCTGGTGGGTGCCGACATCCATGCCTTCCTGGAGGGTGCCGCCGCCATGGATCGGGCGACCCGGGTGGCCGATCTGGCCCACAACCCGGCTGCCCTGATGGCCGCCGCCTGGTATGTGGCCGGGGAGGGCAAGGGCAAGCGCGACATGGTGGTTCTCCCCTACTGCGATCGCCTGGAGGTGTTCAGCCGTTACCTGCAGCAGCTGGTGATGGAGAGCCTGGGCAAGCACCTGGATCGCCAGGGAGAGGTGGTGAACCAGGGCATTGCGGTGTATGGCAATAAGGGCTCCACGGATCAGCACGCCTATGTGCAGCAGCTGCGGGATGGAATCGACAACTTTTTCGTGACCTTCATTGAGGTGCTGAGCGCCCCCGGCGACCTGGCGGTTGGCCAGGGCGCACGGCCTGGCGACATGCTCGATGGCTTTCTGCAGGGCACCCGCTCAGCCCTGCTGGAGGGTGGCCGCCAGAGCCTCACGCTCACCCTGGCCGCCTTTGATGCGCGCCGGCTCGGTGCCCTGGTCGCCCTGTTTGAGCGGGCGGTGGGCCTCTACGCCGAACTGGTGGATATCAATGCCTACGACCAGCCAGGGGTGGAGGCCGGCAAGAAGGCGGCCGCCGCGATCCTGGAGCTCCAGGGCCAGGTGGAGGCGTTATTGGGCGATGGCCAGGTGCGCTCCCTCCAGCAGCTCGCCGCTGAGCTGAACCTCGCCAGCCCGGAACCCCTGTTCTGGATCCTGCGCCACCTCTGTGCCAACGATGCCAGCTACGGCGCCGATGGGGACTGGTCAGACCCGGCTGGTCTCCAGTTCAGGCGGCAGCCCAGCTGAATAGGCCCGCATCCAGCAGCCGGATTGGAAGCCAGTTTTCTTGGACTGCCCAGCGCGGTGTGCCTTTGTCCTTGTGAACTGCCACCGGGCTGTTTTCTTGATCGCTTTCTAACCTGAGCCTACGGACGTCCCATAGCTGTTTATGACCACCATCGACTGGCTGTGGTTGCTGCATCCCGCCATGGCGGTGGTGTTGATCTATCCCCTGCTTGGCGTGGTGTTGCGGCTGGCCTGGCAGACCCGCCAGCGGCGCCTCAACCAGGTCAAGGCGCCCGTGACCAGCGGAGCCGAACACGCCGACCTGGGCCGTTGGCTTGCCATGGGGGTGGTGCTGATCCAATTGGTGGCGATCACCGTGGTGATCCTCACCAAACAGCCCCTCGCGCTGGATGGCCCCCGTGCTGGCCTGCTCGGCCTGGTACTGGCTGGCACCCTGATCGCCCTGGCGGCGCTCTGGCAGGTGCGGCAGGCGGTCTATCGGGCCAGCTTTGCCCTGCTGGCCTGGTTTGGGCTGATGGGTCTGGGCCTGCAACCAGAGGTCTGGCGCCTGAGCGATAACCCCCTGGATCCGGCGTTCTGGCAGTCCCATTTCTGGGGCGGCATCGGACTCTCTGGCCTGATGCTGTTCTCGGTGGCAGCCCGCCCCGAGATTCTGCGCCGCGCCAGTTGGCGGCGGCTGCACATCACGGCCAATGCCCTGGCCACCCTGATCTTTCTGGCCCAGGGCATCACCGGCCCCCGGGATCTGCTGGAGATCCCGCTGAGCTGGCAGAAGCCGGCGATCTATGCCTGTGATTTTGAGCAGCAGGTCTGCCCCACCCCCTAGGCCTCGATCACCGTGCAGCGCAGCAGGGCCAGCGCCTCATCCGGCAGGCCCAGAAAGCGATCCAGCCAGCCAGCACCGCTCGGTTGGATCGGGGCCAGCCCCACCAGCACACAGGGGTGGGCGGGATGGATGGGCTCCCCCGCCAGCACCCCCCAGCGGGGGTGGGGGCTGCCGCTCGGCGTTGCACTGGTGAGCTGGGTGTCCACCCAGAGGCTGGGGGGGTGAAGGATGCCCCAGGCGCTGAACTGAAAGCGGGCCTGGAAGTGCAGCTGCACCGCGCCACTGTGGGGATGGATTGTGCCCTCCAGTCGCACGGGCTCGATGGCCACCTGCAGGCCCGGCGGCAGGGGCAGGCCCAGGCAGCGGGCGGTGCGGCTGTTCAGCGGTGGAATGGAGAGTTGGTCGAGCGGGAAGCGGATGCGCTGCTCCGCAGCGTTGGTGGTTGGATCCAGCACCCCCACACCCCCTCCGGCGGAGGCGTTGTACCGAAAGTGGGGATAACGGCCAATGGCCAGGGAGCAGCCATCCAGGGTGTGGAGTCGGACCAGGGCCATGGGGCGGCTCAGGGGCGCAGACCGACCAACTGGCCGTTGGCGTGCAGCGCCGCCAGGGCGTCGTAGCCACCGATCAACTGCCCATCCACAAACACCTGGGGCACGGGGCCGGGCTCCTGGGTCTCGATCACCCGGTGGGGAATGGCCAGGCTGCGCAGCAGGCGCAGGGCCCGCCGGCTCCAGGGGCAGCCTTGGCTCACCACAATCTCAAGTCGCGGAGTGGGCTCCAGCTCACCGGGGGCTGCCGCGGATGGGGCGGCAGCGGGATCGTCGAGCACGCCCACCAGGATGTCGGCGCCTGTTTGCACCAGGCTGCCGGGCTCCAGATGGCCACCCCACACCTGACAGGTGGCATCGGAGAGGCTCAGGTGCAGGTGCACGCCCTGGGGGCTGATGGTGCCCTGCAGGGTGATGATTTCCAGATCGCCCTGCACCAAGGTGGGCCCCTCCTGGCCTGGACACTGGAAGGCCGCCTGGCTGAGGTTGCCCACCACGCTGAGCACAAATCCCTCGGCTTGGTGCTCCAAAGCGAACCGGCTCAGGCTGTGATGCAGGTCGCTGCCGGCTTCGAGGTGGAGCGGCAGAGCGCGCATGGCCAAGGGAGGGCGGTGGCGGTCAGGCTAGGCGTTGGCCGGTGGTCAGGGCACCAGATTCACCAGCCGCCCCGGCACCACGATCACCCGGCTGGGGGCCTTGCCCTCCAGCCACTTGGCGGCAATCTCGCTCTCGAGGGCCAGCTTCTCCAGGGTGGCCCTGTCGGCGTCGGCGGGCACCTCCAGGTTGCCGCGCACCTTGCCCTTCACCTGGATCACCAGGGGCACGGTGTCGCGCACCAGGGCGGCCGGATCGGCCACGGGCCAGGCCTGGCGATGGATGCTGCCGCTGGCATCGCCGCCCAGGCGGCTCCAGAGCTCTTCAGCCAGGTGGGGGGCGAAGGGGGCCAGCAGCAGCAGCAGGGTGTGCAGTGCTTCGCGCGCCACCGGTTCAGAGGCGCTGGCGA
>JAGYNF010000320.1 GCA_018400215.1 Cyanobium sp. M55B138
GACACCGGCACCTTCACCTACCTGCTGGCCGATGTGACCAGCCGCAAGGGGGTGATCATCGACTCGGTCTTCGAGCAGCACGGCCGCGATCTCTCCTTGATTCGCGAGCTGGGAATCGAACTGGTGGCGTCGATCGACACCCACGCCCACGCCGACCACGTGACCGGAAGCTGGCTGATGCACGAGGCCACCGGCTGTGGGATCGGCCTGGCCGCCGTCGTCCGCGCTGAAAACGTCAGCCTGCCCCTCTCCCACGGGGATCGTGTCGCGTTTGGCGGCCGTTCCCTCGAGGTGCGCAGTACCCCGGGCCACACCGACGGTTGCATCAGCTTCGTGCTCGATGACCAGTCGATGGCGTTCACCGGAGATGCCCTGTTGGTGCGGGGCTGCGGCCGCTGTGATTTCCAGCAGGGCAATGCCCACAGCCTCTGGACCTCGATCACGGAGCAATTGCTGACGCTGCCGGAGTCGTGCCTGCTCTACCCAGCCCACGACTACACCGGTCGCGCCGTCACATCCGTGGCGGAAGAAAAAGCCTTCAACTCAAGGCTTGGCGGCAACGCTACCGAGCGGGATTTCGTGGGTCATTTGGAGAACATGAAACTTCCCCACCCCCACAAGATCGCCGAGGCGCTTCCCGGCAACATGCGCTCCGGCAAACCGCGCAACACAGCCACCGCTCCCGCCTGGGCGCCCCTGGCGCGCAGCTATGCCGGCCTACCTGAACTCACCCCGGCCTGGGTTGCCGCTCACCTGGGGGACCTCACCGTGCTCGACGTGCGCTCCACAGAGGAATTCAACGGACCCGATGGACGAGTGGCCGGCAGCCTGCTGATCCCCCTGCCGGAGCTGGAAAGCCGCTCCAGCGAGATCGCCGCAGATCGCCCGCTGGTTGTGGTCTGCCATTCCGGTAGCCGTTCGGCCCTGGCCACCCAGCAGCTGCTCAAGGCCGGCCGCCAGCAGGTGGCCAACCTCCACGGCGGCCTGAGCCGCTGGGCTGCTGAGGGCTACCCACTCGATGGTGCCAGCCAGGTCTGAGGTTTCCAGTTCCGATCGTCTAGCCCCTGCCGCCCTTTCTCAGATCTTCACTCCCCTAACCATGACAACCACCGCCTCGACGTCTGCCCCCACCCGTATCAGCGCCCACGATTTAGCCGACCAGCTGGCCGCCAAAGGCGTCACCGTGATCGACGTGCGCGAACCGATGGAATACGCCACCGGCCACATCACCGGCAGCCTCAACGTGCCGCTCTCACGCATCACCCAGGCCGATCTGCTCCGCGGCCCCTTGGTGCTGGTCTGTCAGAGCGGTAACCGCAGTGCCAAGGCCTTGAGCCAACTTCTCCAGCAGGGCCACCCCCACCCGGTGGCCGACCTGATGGGTGGTCTGCCCGCCTGGCAGCAGGCCGGTTTTTACGTGTGCAAGCTCAAGGGGGCACCCCTTCCCCTGATGCGTCAGGTGCAGATCGCGGCCGGCAGCCTGGTGCTGCTGGGGGTGATTCTGAGTCAGACCGTGGCGCCAGGCTGGATCTGGCTGAGTGGCTTTGTGGGCGCCGGCCTCACCTTCGCGGGCATCAGTGGCTTTTGCGGTATGGC
>JAGYNF010000321.1 GCA_018400215.1 Cyanobium sp. M55B138
GCGCCGAGGATGCCCTCCCCCAGCACCAGCAGCAGGGTGCCGCGGATCTGTTCGCCTCCGCTGAATCCCAGCCCCAGAGAGCTGGAGCCCCTCGCCTGGAGTGCCTCCCAGCCCAGGGCGAGCAGGGGGAGGAGCGCCAGCAGGCCGATGCCGAGGGTCACCGCGATCAACCCGCCGCGGCGCGGTTGGCGGTTTATTTCCAACCTGCCTGTTGCATCAGCTGTACGGCCTCACGGTTGAGCGCACCGAGCTGCTGGATGGTCACCGGTGAGGCCGTGAAGGTGCCGAAGCTCTTCAGCGTGGGGTTGTTGCCCCATCCCTTCACGGGATACTCGTTGTTGGCAGCGGCGTAGCCCTCACCGGAGGTGGGGGAGGAGAGGAACTCCAGCAGGCGGCGTGCGCCTTCGGGGTTCCCTGCGTTGCGGGTCACACCGCCGCCGGTGATGTTCACGTGGGTGGGGTTGACCCACACCACCCGCACCTTCCGGGCGGTCGCCTTGTCTGCGGCGTTGTCGGAGGTGAGGAGTCGGGCGAGGTAGTAGGTGTTGGCCACGGCGGCACCGCAGCTGCCCTGGCCCACCGCCCGCACCATGGTGGTGTCGGAGGTGAAGAAGGGCTGCTTCACGTTGGCCACCATGCCCTTCAACCAGCGCTCGGTGGTGGCTTTGCCGGCCCGCTGCAGCACATCGGCGGTGAGGGATTGGCTGTAGACGCTGGCGCGGTCACGCATGCAGAGCTTGCCCTTCAGGTCGGGCCGTGCCAGATCGCCGTAGGTGCGGATCAAGTTGGGGTTCACCTGGGCGGGATTCACCATCACCGGCCGGGCCCGGCGGGTGAGGGCAAACCACTGGCCACCGGGGTCGCGCAGGTTGGCCGGCACGTCGCGGTTCAGGGCTGCCGATTGGATCGGGCGAAACAGATTCAGCTCCTTGGCCCGCTGCAGGCGGGCCGCATCCACCGTGATCAGCAGATCGGCCGGACTGTTGGCACCCTCGCGGCGCAGCCGCTCGATCATGTCGTCGTCTTTGCCTTCGATCAGTTTCACCTGGATACCCGTCTGGCGGGTGAACTGGGCGTAGAGCTCCTTGTCGGTGTTGTAGTGGCGCCCGGAATACACATTCACAACTTGCGTGCGATTCTGGGCCTGGGCCACGGGGTGGATGGCACAGATCAGGCCCAGGCCGCCTGTGGCAGCCAGGCCTAGGCCGAGGCCCCGGGCGTTGAGCAGGGATGGCATCATCGTGGGAGGGGAATGAATATCGGGAGCCAACCTGGATCGGTTCCCGATTGTGGAAATGGGTGAACTGGCTTGTTGGTGGGTTCGGGATCAGAAGCGGAAGGTGGTCTGGATCACGCCACCCCAGGCATCGCGACCACCGCTATTTCGATAGTCGTTGGCATAGAAAAATGCAGGTGTGATGGAGATGTTGTCAGTGACTTGGAACTTGTAAAACAGCTCCAGCAGCCATGTTTCGGTATCGTTGCCGCTATTGAATGGGGGTTGGCCAAAAGCTACGCCCGCATCATTGCCTTCAATGAATACATCGCTCCATTGCAGGCCCACCATCCAGGACTGCGAGTTCAAGAAACCGC
>JAGYNF010000322.1 GCA_018400215.1 Cyanobium sp. M55B138
AGCGGGGCGTGGCACCGGAAACCGAGCAGAAGATGCAGCAGCTCATCCAGCTCAAGGAGCGCTGCAACGACCTGCGCCGCGCCGTGGTGAACACCCTCTACACCGAGATGCTGATCCCCGACCTACGCGGTGATGTGCTGCGGTTGCTCAGCCACCTCTATGGCCTGCTCGATGCGCTCAAGAACGCTTTTCAGGAGTTTGTGATCGAGTACGCCGAGGCGATCGATCGCCAGGATGCCGTCGACGCCGTGAAGGATCTGGTGGCGGTGGTGGTGCAGAGCGTGCAGGCCGCCGTGCTCGGGGCGCGGGCGTTCTTCCGCAATCCCCAGGCGGTGCGCGACCACATCAACAGGATCCGGGTGTATGAATCGGAGGCCGATGCCATCACCCTGCGGCTCAAGACGGCCCTGTTCGCCTCCGATCGGCCCCTGGAGAAGAAGCTGCTGGGCCGCGATGCCCTGGCGGTGATCGATGGGCTGGCCGACCTGGCCGAAGAGATCAGCGACGAACTCTCGATCCTGGCGATCAAGCGGGTGCTCTAGTGCTGGCCACGGGGCTGCTGTTTCTCTCCAGCGGCCTGTTCCTTGGCTGGTCGCTCGGCGCCAACGATGCCGCCAATGTGTTCGGTTCGGCCGTGGCCAGCCGCATGCTGCGCTTCTCCACCGCCGCCCTGCTCTGCAGTGTGTTTGTGGTGCTCGGCGCCGTGACCGGCGGGGCCGGGGCCAGTGCGGGCCTGGGCCAGCTCGGGGCCGTCAATGCCCTCGCCGGTTCCTTCACCACCGCCCTGGCCGCCGCCCTCACCGTGACCTGGATGACCCGGGCCGGCCTGCCGGTGTCCTCCACCCAGGCGGTGGTGGGCGCGATTGTGGGTTGGAACTGGTTCAGCGGTTCCGCCACCGACACCAGCCAGCTCAGCCGCATCGTGGCCACCTGGGTGGTGTGTCCGCTGCTGGCGGCCCTGGTGGCGGCAGGCCTCTACCGGCTGGGCACCGCCCTGTTGCGCTGCACCAACCCCCACCTGCTGCGGCTCGATGCCAGCCTGCGGCTCGGCTTGATCCTGGCGGGGGTGTTGGGCTCCTACAGCCTCGGCGCCAACAACATCGGCAATGTGATGGGGGTGTTCGTGCCCGCGGCGTCCTTCAGCGAGCTCAGCGTGGAGGGCTTCACTGTGAGCGGCACCCAGCAGCTGTTCCTGCTCGGGGGCCTGGCGATTGCCGTGGGGGTGTACACCGATTCGCAGCGGGTGATGCTCACCGTTGGGCACAACCTGCTGCCCCTCTCTCCCTTTGGCGCCCTGGTGGTGGTGCTGGCCAACGCCCTGGTGTTGTTTGTGTTCTCCTCCCAAGCGCTCTCGGCCTGGGTGGTGTCGCTGGGCTTGCCGCCGATTCCCTTGATCCCCGTCTCCAGCTCCCAGGCGTCGATCGGTGCGGTGGTGGGCATCGGCCTGTTGCAGGGGCGGCGCGGCCTCCGCCAGATCCGCTGGGGGGTGCTGGCCCGGATCGCCTCCGGCTGGGTCACCACGCCGCTGCTGGCCGCGCTGCTGGGCTTCGTGCTGCTGTTTGGGGTGCAGAACGTGTTTGGCCAGCAGGTGG
>JAGYNF010000323.1 GCA_018400215.1 Cyanobium sp. M55B138
TGGTCACCCGGGTGCCGGTGACCATGCCCCACGACCCGTTCACCATCTTCTGGAGCGGGGCGGTGGCGATCATGGCGATGATCCTGCCGGGGGTGTCGGGTTCGTTCCTGCTGCTGGTGCTGGGCCAGTACCAGCACGTGATGGAGGCGGTGAAGGGGCTGGATCTGGGCACGCTGGTGCCCTTTGCCCTGGGCTGCGCGGTGGGCCTGATGGTGTTTGTGCGCCTGCTGCGCTGGTTGCTGGCCCGCTGGCACGGCCAGACCGTGGCCCTGCTGGTGGGCTTCATGGCCGGCTCGCTCTGGAAGATCTGGCCCTTCCGGCAGGTGCTGGAGAGCACCACCAATGCCAAGGGCAAGTTGGTGGTGTTGCGCGATGCCCTGGCCGCGCCCCCCAGCCTGGCGGCCCTGGCGCTGGCCCTGGCGCTGATGGCCCTGGGGGTAGCCCTGGTGGTGGGGCTGGAGCAGCTGCAGCAGCGCCGCGGCATCGCCGAGATGGGGGGCTGAGCCCCGGCTGCTGCCTCCCCACTTGCGGCGTAGCGGACACTGGGGCGACTTGCTTCCCCGAGCTGCCGATGGCCCCAGACCCCGCCAGCGCTGTCCCCGCCCCGCGGGGCCGTCCACCGGAGCGTTGGGGCTCGGGGCTGGGCTTCGTGCTGGCGGCCGCCGGCAGTGCGGTGGGCCTGGGCAACCTCTGGGGCTTCGCCTACCGCGCCTCCCAGGGGGGCGGCGCCGCCTTCGTGCTGCTCTACCTGCTGATTGTGGCGGTGGTGTGCCTGCCGGTGCTGGTGGCGGAGATGGTGCTGGGCCGCAGCACCGGCCACGCGCCGCTGTTGGCGCCGATCACCGCCGGCGGGCGCCGCTGGATGCCCCTGGGCTGGCTCTACCTGGTGGCGGCGGTGGGGATCCTGTCGTATTACGCCGTGCTGATGGGCTGGACCGGCCGCAGCCTGCTGCAAGCCCTGTTCGCTCCCCTGCCCACCAGCCTGCCGGAGGCGGAGGGGTTTTTCACGGCGATCAGCAGCGGCGGCGACGCGGTGCTGGGCCACCTGTTCAGCCTGGCCCTCACCGGGGTGGTGGTGGCGGCTGGCATCCGCGCTGGCATCGAGCGGCTCAGCCGTTGGGGGGTGCCGCTGCTGCTGCTGTTGTTGGTGGGCCTGGCGCTGTGGGCGGCCTTCCTGCCGGGGGCCCAGGCGGGCTATGCCACTTTCCTGCTGCGCTGGGATGCCAGCAAACTCACCGACCTGGCCACGATCCGCAACGCCTTCACCCAGGCCTTCTTCTCGATCGGCACCGGCATCGGCACAATCCTGGCCTACGCCGCCTATCTGGACCGCCGCAGTGCCATCCCCAGCGAGGCGGTGGCGGTGGTGGGGCTGGATACGGCCGTGGGCCTGATCGCCGGTTGCGTGACCTTCCCGGTGGTGGCGAGCTTTGGCTTGGCTGATCTGGTGAGTGGCAGCACGGTGGGGGCGCTGTTCATCGCCCTGCCCACGGGCCTGGCCTCGCTGGGGGGCGTTGGCCGGCTGGTGGCGGTGCTGTTTTTTGCCCTGGCCTACATCGCCGCGATCACTTCGGCGGTGTCGCTGCT
>JAGYNF010000324.1 GCA_018400215.1 Cyanobium sp. M55B138
CAATCGCACCCTCCCGGAGGGGGTGTCCATCGCCCAGGACGGCGACACCCTGGTGGTGTCACCGGTCAGCACCAGCCGCCGCAGCCGCGAGCGCCACGGTCTCTGCCGCACCCTCGTGGCCAACATGGTCGAGGGGGTCAGCCAGGGGTTCACCCGCAAGCTCGAGATCGTCGGCGTGGGCTACCGCGCCGCCGTCCAGGGCAAAAAGCTGGTGGTGAGCGCTGGCTACAGCCACCAGGTGGAGATGGAGCCGCCCAGCGGCGTCACCTTTGCCGTGGAAGGCCCCACCACCGTGCTGGTCTCCGGCGCCAACAAGGAGCTGGTGGGCAACGAAGCTGCCAAGGTGCGGGCCATTCGTCCGCCTGAGCCCTACAAGGGCAAGGGCATCAAGTACGAGGGCGAACGCATCCTGCGCAAGGCCGGTAAGACCGGTAAGAAATGAGGTCTGCCTGAGCGTCGTTACCCTGTATCTCCATGTCATCCACCTCCCGCAAACAGCAAACCCAGAAACGGCACCGCCGTCTGCGCCGCACCCTCTGCGGCACAGCTGGCCGGCCCCGTTTGGCTGTGTTCCGCTCCAACAATCACATCTACGCCCAACTCATCGACGACGACGCCCAGAGCACCCTGTGCTCGGCTTCGACCGTTGACAAGGAGCTCAGCGCCAACATGCCGACTGGTGCCACCTGCGACGCCTCCGTGGCCGTGGGTCAGCTGGTCGCCAAGCGTGCCCTTGCCAAAGGCATCTCCCAGGTGGTCTTCGATCGCGGCGGCAACCTGTACCACGGCCGGGTCAAGGCCCTGGCTGACGCCGCCCGGGAAGCGGGCCTTCAGTTCTGATCCCTGCTCTCACCATGACCGAAACCAACGAACAAGTTCAAGCCAACGCCGTGCCGAGCGCTGCCGATGTGCCCGCGGCTGCCGAAGGCCAGCAGCAGGAACGCCGCGGTGGCCGCAGCGACCGTGGCGGTGACCGCCGGGGTGGTCGGGGCCGTGATGGCCGCCGGGGGGGCCAGGAGCGCGACTCCGAATGGCAGGAGCGGGTGGTGCAGATCCGCCGCGTCTCCAAGACCGTGAAGGGCGGCAAGAAGATGAGCTTTCGGGCCATCGTCGTCGTCGGCAATGAGAAGGGCCAGGTGGGTGTCGGCGTCGGCAAGGCCGGTGACGTGATCGGCGCCGTCCGCAAGGGCGTGGCCGACGGCAAGAAGCACCTCGTGAAGGTGCCCCTCACCCGGCACAGCTCCATCCCCACCCTGGGCAATGGCCGCGACGGCGCCGCCAGTGTGCTGATCCGTCCGGCCGCCCCCGGTACCGGTGTGATCGCCGGCGGTTCGATCCGCACGGTGCTCGAGCTGGCCGGGATCAAGAACGTGCTGGCCAAGCGCCTCGGCTCCAAGACCCCCCTCAACAACGCCCGCGCCGCCATGGTTGCCCTGGCCGGCCTGCGCACCCACAAGGAGACCGCCAAGGAGCGGGGCATCTCCCTCGAGCAGATCTACTCCTGAGGCCTCGCCATGAGCATCAATCTCCAATCGCTGAAATCCAATCCCGGCGCCAGGCGTCGCAAGCTGCGCAAGGG
>JAGYNF010000325.1 GCA_018400215.1 Cyanobium sp. M55B138
GCCCGCAGGAAGCCCTCCTTGTCGGCATCGAGGATCGCCACCAGCGACACCTCGGGTAGGTCCAGGCCCTCCCGCAGCAGGTTCACCCCCACCAGCACGTCGTATTCACCATTGCGCAGGTCTTGAATGATCTCGATCCGCTCGAGCGAGTGGATCTCCGAGTGGAGGTAGCGCACCCGCACACCATTCTCGGCCAGGTAGTCGGTGAGGTCTTCCGCCATGCGCTTGGTGAGGGTGGTCACCAGCACCCGCTCCTGCTTCTCCGCCCGGGTGCGGATCTCGCCCAGCAGGTCGTCCACCTGGCCATCGGTGGGCCGCACCTCCACGATCGGATCGAGCACCCCGGTGGGCCGGATCACCTGCTCCACCACCTGGCCCTGGCTCTGGGCCAGCTCCCAGTTGCCCGGCGTGGCGCTCACAAAGATCGTCTGGCGTGCCTTTTGCCAGAACTCCTCCCCCTTGAGGGGGCGGTTATCGGCGGCGGAGGGCAGGCGGAAGCCGTGCTCAATCAGCACCTGCTTGCGCGATTGGTCGCCGTTGTACATGGCCTGCAGCTGGCTGCAGGTGACGTGGCTCTCATCCACCACCAGCAGCCAGTCGTCGGGGAAATAGTCGATCAGGCATTCCGGCGGCGTGCCCGCCTCGCGGCAGGCGAGGTGGCGCGCATAGTTTTCCACCCCGTTGCAGTAGCCCACCTGCTCGAGCATCTCCAGGTCGTAGGTGGTGCGCTGCTCCAGGCGCTGGGCCTCCAGCAGTCGCCCCTGGCCGTTGAGCAGTTCCAAGCGTTCGCGCAACTCGGTGCGAATCGCCTGGATCGCCTCCCCCAGCCGCTCCTTGGGGGTCACGAAGTGCTTGGCCGGATAGATACTTATGTTTTCCAAGCTCTGCAGGATTTCGCCGGTGGTGGGATCCACGTAGCGGATCGCCTCCACCTCGTCGCCGAACAGCTCGATCCGCACCAACCGATCTTCATAGGCCGGGCCGATCTCGAGCACATCGCCCCGCACCCGGAAGCGGCCGCGGGAAATCTCCACATCGTTGCGGGAATACTGGTTGTTCACCAGCTCCCGCAGGGAGCCGCGCAGGTTGAGCGTGTCGCCCACCTGGAACTTCACCGCCGCCTTGAGGTATTCCGAGGGAATTCCCAGGCCGTAGATGCAGCTGATCGAGGCCACCACAATCACATCGCGCCGTTCGAACAGCGAGCGCGTCGCCGAGTGGCGCAGCATGTCGATCTCCTCGTTGATCGACGCCGTCTTGGCGATGTAGGTGTCGGAGACGGGCACATACGCCTCCGGCTGGTAGTAGTCGTAGTACGAGATGAAATACTCAACGGCGTTGTGCGGGAAGAACTCCCGCAGCTCGTTGCACAGCTGGGCCGCCAGGGTCTTGTTGTGGGCCAGCACCAGGGTGGGCCTGCCGGTGCGGGCGATCACATTGGCGATCGTGAACGTCTTGCCGGTGCCGGTGGCCCCCAGCAGGGTCTGGTAGCGCTGAGCGCCCTCCACGCCCGCCACCAGGCCCTTGATCGCCTCGGGCTGATCGCCCTTGGGCTCATAGGGGGCGTGAAGCTGGAAGG
>JAGYNF010000326.1 GCA_018400215.1 Cyanobium sp. M55B138
ACCAGGCCTGGATCGCCGCCACAGCAGCCATCAGCAGCAGGGCGTACGCATAGCCATAGCGCCAGTGGAGTTCGGGCATGTTTTCGAAGTTCATGCCATAGATGCCGCCGATGAAGGTGAGGGGCGCAAAGATGCTGGTGAGGATGGTGAGGGTTTTCATCACCTGGTTCATGCGATTGCCCACGCTGGCGGCATAGGCCTGGGTGATCGAATCGCACTGGTGCCGCAGCAGTTCGCAGGTGCCAAACAGCAGTTCCACCAGCTCCCCCATCTCGGTGAACCCCACCCAGGCCTGGGGGCCGAGCAGGTCCTGTCCCTGGCGCAGCACCATCTTGATCTGGTGGCGCAGGGGCCAGATCTGACCGCGGATGCGGCGCAGGTTGCTGCGATGCCCGAAGGTGCGGTTGAGCAGTTTCGGCTGGGGATCCCGCAGCACGGCTGCTTCGAGGTCGTCAAGCCGGTTGGCGATTTGCTCCAGCATCGGGTGGAGTTCATCCAGCACCTCGTCGATCAGCAGGTGCATGACGTTGGCCAGGTCGCCCTGGTCGCCGTTGCCCACGCGGGACGCCAGCCAGTCGAGCAGCTCGGGGAAGGCATCACCGTGGTGGCTCTCCTCAAAACTCACCAGCAGGTTGGGCAGCAGCAGCAGACCCAACTGGCTGCTGATCAGGTGGGAGGGATCCCTGGCAAAATTGAGGCGGTGCAGCACCACAAGCAGGGCCCTGTCCACACAGTCCACCCGGGGGCGCTGGGGAATCTCCAGCAACGGCGGTAGCACCGACTCCGGCACCGCCACTTGCGTGAGCATCGCGCGGACGCGCTCGGGTTGGCTGAGCCCCATCACCCGCAACCACAGCGGCCGGCCCAACTGCTGAAGCCTGGCCAGCTGCTCCGGCCGTTGCAGCTGCTCCAGCTGGGGCCCCTCCTCCGTGAGCACCACCGCACAGAATTGGCTGAGCGGTCGGCCACCCGTCACGTAGAGGTGGCTGGGCAGGTTGGCGGGGCGCTCCTCCAGCAAGCGGGACGTCAGCCTGGTGGGGGTTGGACGCAGCACGGCGGTTCGGGGGAGATCCAACGATCGACGATCTGACCAGCACCCACAATGGCAACCTGCAGAAACCGGCAGGGGGCTGGGGCCAAACCTGCCGGGTCTTCATCCGTTTTTAATGCCGCTTGACTAAGGTGGCTCCTGATCTAGGGGGTTTCGGCCTTCGCTTCGATCTTCTGCATGGCGGCATTTCCAGGCGACATCCCACCCAGCGAGTCCGGCCAGAATTCCCAGGCGCCGCAATCGCCCATGGA
This sequence comes from Cyanobium sp. M55B138, assembly GCA_018400215.1. Classification (GTDB taxonomy): domain Bacteria; phylum Cyanobacteriota; class Cyanobacteriia; order PCC-6307; family Cyanobiaceae; genus NIES-981. The sequence continues at coordinate 1,303 of JAGYNF010000326.1, forward strand.
GGCCCATTCGTCCTATCGGGCTTCGGATTGGACGCCCCAGCGGCTGGTGTTTCACCAGAATCTGGAGTCGTTCGCCGAACGGGTGGGCCTGTTGGTGGGCCTGCAGAGCAACGGCAAGGTCACCCAGGAGCAGGCCTACGCCGAGATCCGCAAGCTCTGGAAAGACTTGAAGGGCACCCGGGGAAACCTGCTGAGCGACTAGGCCGCTTGGCTGGTGCCTCAGGCCGCCAGGGCCGGCTCCCGTTCGCTGGCGGCGATGG
>JAGYNF010000327.1 GCA_018400215.1 Cyanobium sp. M55B138
GGCCCGCACCACTCGGCGCTCTACAGCTGTGGCGGCGCCGGCAGCATTGGCCTCACCATGCCGGGGCTGACGCTGCTGGGGCCGGGGTCGCCGGTGCTGGTGGCCGGGGCCATCGGCTGGGTGATGGGGGCGGGCAGCGGCCACCAGCCCGGCGTGGGCCGCCAGGCCAGTGGCCATGCCCTCAGCCCCGGCGCCGTGGCGGCGGTGGCGGTGGATCTGCACGACCTCTCACCCCGCTGGCTGCGGCCCTGCTATCTGGAGGGCCACGGCACCGCCCTGCTGGTGGCGATCGCCGCGCCGGTGCCCCTGCTGGATGGCGCCACGGCCCGCCGCGCCGCCGCCGGCCCCGACCAACTGCAGGCGCCCGTGCTGGATCTGGCCATCCCCCGGCGGGTGAAGCCGGCCCTGGGGTCGGTGAGCTACGCCGAACTGGCCAGCGGCGCCGTCGCCGTGGGCGGCCAGCGGCTGCGCTGCGCCCCGGCCCACAGCCCCCGGCTGGCTGCCGAAATCAGTGCCGAGCTGGTGGAGCGCCTGGAGCAGAACCGCTTCCCGCTGCGGCTGCCGGCTGCCCCCCTGGGCCAGCGGGGCACCTTGCAGCCTCTGGAGGCCTAAATCGCCCAACGCCCCTAAGCTCCACCACACATCGCTCTCCGCCTGTCCGTCCATGGCCGACGTCTCCCCCGACGACCCCACGACGACCCCGGCAGATCCATCCGAGACCCCCGAGTCGCCACTGCCCCCCCAGCCCGAGCTTGAGCTGGAGGTCCGGCCCGAACCTGAACTGGAGCCTGAACTGGAGCCAGAGCCGGAGCCAGCCCCCGAGCCGGTGCCAGCCGTGCCCGTGGCAAGCGAACCCAGCCCCGAGCTGGAGGGCACCACCCTGGTGCCGGCCCTCGGCACCAGCAGCGGCACCAGCAGCGACGGCGACGGCGAGGCGGGCGGCGAGTGGGAGCTGCTGGTGAGCAAGCTGCAGACCTGGCTGGCCAGTGGCAAGCTCCAGGCCCTCTGGGCCCAGGCCCGCACCCCACTCACCCTCACCCTGGCGGCCGCCGGGCTGCTGCTGGTGCTGCGCCTCTACACCGGGCTGCTGGCCATCCTTGAGGGCCTGCCCTTGGTGCCGGGACTGCTGGAACTGGTGGGGGTGATCTGGACCCTGCGCTACGGCCTGCCGAAGTTGCTCCAGCGCAGCCAGCGCGAGGCCCTGATCCAGGGCCTGCAGCAGCGCTGGCGCAGCTTCAGCGGCCGCAACTGAACGCCGATGGCGCCGCCCCTTCCGGGGCGGCCCAGTTGATACGGTGCTCCGAAGATCCGTCTGTATCCGGTGGACATCCAGCTCGGCCGCTCCCGTACCGTCCGCCGTGCCTACGGCATCGATGAAATTGCACTGGTGCCCGGCGGCCGCACCGTGGATCCGGCCATCACCGACAGCAGCTGGAGCCTGGGCGGCATCACCCGGGAGATCCCGATCATCGCCAGCGCCATGGATGGGGTGGTGGATGTGGCGATGGCGGTGGAACTCACCAAGCTCGGCGCCCTGGGGGTGCTGAACCTGGAGGGGG
>JAGYNF010000328.1 GCA_018400215.1 Cyanobium sp. M55B138
GGTGAATGAGCTACTGCACAACCACCCCGACATCGATTCCAAGCAAATGATCCTGGTGAGCTTCAACGAATGGGCAGACTCCTCGATCAATCTGCTCGTGTATTGCTTCACCCGCACAACCGTGTGGAGCGAGTATTTGGCGGTGCAGCAAACGATCTTCCTTGCCATCGCCAAGATCGTGCAGGAGGCCGGCGGTAATTTCGCCTTCAACTGCACCACGCTCTATCCAGCACCCGACCTGGACAGCAAACACCCGATTCACTCCCTCACCACACGCTGATGCGGCAACGCAAGGCTGCCGGGCGGGGGGCCGGTGGTTGGGATCCAGCCTTGCCCAGTGGTTGCAAGCGCATCCCTACAGCTGGGCCAGCCGATCAGAGATGGGCATCCAGGAAGGCCTGCAACTGGGCCCTGGCCATGGCGCCCTCGTGGCGGGCCACCTCCTGACCCTGGCGGAACAGCACCAGGGCAGGCAGGCCCTGCACCTTGAGCAGCTCCCGGCTGGTGGGGTTGGGGTCGGCCTCCAGCTTGCCCACGGCCAGACGACCGGCGTATTCAGCCGCCGCCCAGTCCATCTGCGGCGCCATCAAGCGGCAGGGACCACACCAGGCGGCCCAGACATCCACCAGCACCGGTGTGGCGGCCTGCAGCACCTCGATCTCAAAATTGGCATCGGTGAGCTGGACGACGGACACGGCGGTGACGGGGGAAAGGTGAAGTCTATGGAGCCGGCGATGGACGCCGGCCTCAGAGCGTGTCGATGGAGCGCTTGAGGGCTTCGAGCTCGGCATCCACCTCGGCCACCTTCACCGGCTCCAGCTGGGGGGCGGGGCCATCATCGGCAGGCAGGGCGATCGGCTCTGGATTGCCCGGCAGCTGGTTGCCCTCCAGGCGATTGCGCAGGGCCGCCAGCTCGTCGTCCACATCACTGCCCTGGAGCGCGGCGAACTGGCTCTCCAGGTCGGCTCCGGCCAGCTCGGCAGCCGCCTGGCTGCGGGCCTCCAGCGTCTGCACCTTCTCCTCCATGCGCTCGAAGGCCGCCATGGCGTTGTCGGTGCCCAGACCGGTCACGGCACTCTGCAGCTGCTCCTGGGCCTTGGCCGCCTGGGCCCGGGCCTTGAGCATGTCCTTTTTGGTCTTGGCTTCCGAGATCTTGCCCTCCAGCTGCAGCAGGCCCTTCTTGAGCACCTCCACCTGGGACGACTGGCTCTGCAGCTGGGCGTTGAGCGCCGTGGCGGTGTCCTGGTAGGTCTTGCGGCGGGAGAGGGCCTCCCGGGCCAGGCCCTCCTCATTTTTCTTGAGGGCCAGCTCGGCACGCTCGTACCAGGTTTTCGACTGGGCCTCAGCCTGCTCGGCCTGGTTCTGAATCCGCTTCTGGCTGGCGATGGCGGTGGCGACGGCCTGGCGCAACTTCACCAGATCCCGCTGCATGTCCTCCACCGACTGGTCGAGGATCTTGGCGGGATCCTCCATGGTGTTGATCACCGCGTTGGCATTGGCGCGGAACAGGCGGGAGAGGCGTTCAAAAAAGCCCATTGGGGGGTACGGGTTGGCGGAGG
>JAGYNF010000329.1 GCA_018400215.1 Cyanobium sp. M55B138
TGACCAGGACTCTTCAACGGGCTTGCGGAGCGCCCATCCGAAGGGCCAACCCCCTGCACCTGCTGGTGGCGAGCAGCGTGCTGAGGGGGTGTTCAAACCTGCCGAACTGCACCGACCCCAACCGGCTCAGTTCCCGACAACTTCCCTGACGTGTCCCTTCGCATCACGATAGAAGGGACATGCTCTGCAGATCCTTCAGCAACACAAACAGGTGCAGCGGATCGCTCGGCGAGGGCCGGAAGCCGAAATGCTCGTAGAAGCCTCGTGCCCGTTCATTCGTGGCATGGACAGCCAGTGCGCGGATGCCAGCGATGTCTGCAGCCGCCAACGTGCGGCCGATGGCATCCTTCAGCAGGGCGGCGCCGAGGCCTTGCGCTTGGTGATCCACCGCCACGGCCAGCCGGGCCAGCACCATCAGCGAAATCGGATGGCGCGCTAATCCCTTGCCGATGCGCTCGGGCGCCTGCTCTGGGCTCACCTCGCCCACCACCAGGGTGTGGAACCCCACGACCGCATCTGCCGCCAACACCACGTAGGTACGGCTAGCTCGGGCCCGTTGGTTCGTCAGGGCGAAACGAATCAAGAAGCGGTTCAGGGTTTCGTCGCCACAATCAAAGCTCTCCAGGGAATGGCTGGCCTGGAGTGGTTCGATCCGATACCGGCTCACCCAGCGCCACCAGCGGTTGGCTCTGCAGCAACGCTCCCCTCGAACACGCTGGGTTCCTGCAGCAACCGCGCCAGTCGGGGATGCATCTGGGGAGGTGCATTCAGGGCCGACACAAATGCCTCCCAACGCTCCGGATCAAGCTGGAAGTTCTGCCGGTCGGCCAGGGTTTCGGCCGCGCTGGACAGGGCGCTCTCCAGCACGAAGTCAGTCACGCTGCGCTGGGCCGCTGCAGAGTTTGCTTGGCCCTTGGTGTCAGCCGCAGGTCCAGTTTTTCAGTTCGCGACTTTTCAGTTTGCGACTTTTCAGTTCGCAACGTCGATGGCGCCATGACTGCACCTCAATCACCTTCCACCCTAGGTCCAGACGCCATACATTGTCATGACGGTAGCGGCGGAATGTCTCGTTCTTCGCAGCTGCGCCGCCTGACAGGCGCCCCACGTTGCTGATCACCCATCCAGGCATCAAGCGCTTTGCGCAGGTCATTGCCGGGCTGTAGCTGCAAGGGCACCACCTTCATGGGGCTGGCCCCTCCGCCAGGCCCTGGACCATCACCTGGGCATCGACATCACCCAACTGCCGGTGGCGAAACGCCCCGGGCAACGTGCCGACCACCTCAAAGCCATTGCGCTGCCAGCAGCGGATGCCAGCGGTGTTGGTGCTCACCACCAGGTTGAACTGCATCGCTCGGAACCCCAGCCGCCGCGCCTGCTGGGCCACCACAGCTCCGGCGGCATTCACGGCCACCATCAACGCCTGGCTCTGCTCCACCCAGGCCAGCTGGGGGAAGGTTTCGCCGGCGCGGGTGCCACTGGGGGGCAGCAGGACGGAGGAGCTGCCGCATCGTGGCGTCAGCAGTGAAGCTCACTTCATGAACTCCCATTGCCGCTG
>JAGYNF010000033.1 GCA_018400215.1 Cyanobium sp. M55B138
AAAGCTGTTGAGTGGCGAGAGGCGTTACCCCATTAGGGTCGTTTCATCGGCCACGGCCTCAAGAACCTAGAACAGCAGGCGTACCCGGCTCTCCAGCGCTTCGCCGTAGGCCATCATTCACCTTACCCCTATCGAAGCCAGCAGCCATGGCGCTGGGTGCCGCCCAGCTCATGCGGAAGCTCATAGCGCTGTTTCCCCTGCGGGATGTGCACCTCATGGCTCATACCAGGAGGCGGAGTTGCCTTCTATCGCCATGGTGGCCGTGGCGCGCTGGCTGTAGTGCTCCAGTTGATGGCGCCGGGATCACTGCGGCAAAGCGCGCACTTCCCTTTCGGTTAGAGCCATGCCCTCCATTGACATCACCATTATAAGTTCACAGCACCACAATTCTTGCTTGCTTGAGTTTCAATGGGACCTCTCGGGGACCCCTGGGAATCCCGGTTTGGACCCTGAAACGGAGAGGGCGGGATTCGAACCCGCGGAAGCTTTCGCTTCGCTGGTTTTCAAGACCAGAGCCATCAACCACTCGACCACCTCTCCAGGGGGTATGCAACCGCAGTTGCATGAACCCATTCTGCATGGGCTCAGCCGGCGCTGGGCTGGGCCAGGGGCAGCAGGCACTTGTCGCTGTCGCAGCCGGCAGGCCCCGCCTCCAGCAGCTCGCCGCCGTCGTAGCGCTGCAGGGCCTCAAAGAAGCAGGCCGTGCTGCGCCGCTCCACCACCTCGGCGTTGAGCCGCTGGTAGGTGGCCGCATCGATCGGCTCAAAGGGCAGGCGCGGGAAGGTGGCGTTGGCATCAAAGCGGGCCAGCAGGGCCGCCGAGATGTAGCCCTGGCCCACGTCGATGGCCCGGTGGATGGCATGGGCGAGGGTGTCGATCTCATTCTCCCGGAATTCGATCGTGGCGCTGGTGTTGTGGGCCGTGTAGTGCTGCTGCACCTGCATGTAGAAGTCGAATTGGGCCATGGCGGAGAAGTTGTTGATCTCCACCCGATCGGCGCCGGGGATGTTGGCCCAGCTCACCTCGGTGGGAATTTCCACCAGCCACTCGGTGCAGCGGGGATCGAAGGGATCGTCCAGCAGCCGCCCCTGGTCGTCCTTGTCGGATTGGCTCGGCACGATCGTGTAGCCGTAGTCCATGCAGGCCAGCGCAACCGGGTCGTTCTTGCGGAAGGTGATCCGGCGGATGAAGCGCTGGGCCTTGGGCGGGTGCCAGCCGGGGGAGGCGCCGGTGAGCAGGCTCTTGGTGCCGGCCGGCTGCACGGTGGTGCAGCGGTTCGGCCGCCGCAGCCCATGGCGGTCGCAGTAGTCCCACACCGCCCCATTCACGATCGTCTTCCAGCGGCTCAGATACTCGGCCTCCTGGGCCTTGAAGGCCAGGCCCTGCTCCGTTTCGGGCCGACCCGCTTCCCACCACTGCAGCCAGGGGGTGCCGAAGGCGTGCACGAAGAAGTCGAACAGGCCGGTGAAACTCACCCCCACGATTGGATCCCAGGCTCGGCTCTGGCGGTAGCGCTCCACCTCGAAGCGGTGGTTGAGCAGGCAGGCTACGGCGATGGCGCCGGCGCGGAAGGCATCCTCCTGGCCCTGGAGGTCGGCGGGGTGGATCTGGTTGAGGTGAACTTCGGCCAGGTTGCAGTGGAAGTCGGCGCCGAGGATCTCGCCGCAGGGGTTGAGGCCATAGCGCCCCAGGCGGTGCTCCAGCTCAGCGGCCCCCAGGTCGGGGTGGTGCAGCGTCAGCCATTGGGCGGCCTGCTCGCGGCCCTGGTCGCAGTAGATGCCCACAAACTCCTCCCGCAGCTCGGGGGTGCTGAGCAGATCGGCGTTGGAGCGGGCGATCGCCTCGGGGGCGAACTGGATGGCGCCCTCGCCGCTCTGGAACTGCTTGTTCACGGCCTCCAGCACCGTGGCCAGGTCGGGCCGGCCGTGGAAGACCCGCGTGTGGTTGGCCATGCGCAGGGAGTCGCGCTCGGGGTCGATGCGCCAGTTGCCCTGGTCGTCCTGTTGCCAGAGGTTGTCCTTGGCGCCGGCGGCCGAAGAATCCTCCGCCGAGAACTGGCGCATGCCGGCGCTGCGGCGGATGTTGCCGGCCACGATCGTGACGGCGGCCTCATCGATCAGCAGGCAGCACTCCACCGAGGTGAGCTGGCGGCCCTGGGCTTTGTTGAGGATCTGGGCCACCCGGCCGTAGAGATCCTTGAGCTTCACAGGGTTGGCCATGCCGCCGAAGCCCTTGAGGGTTTCGCCCACCGGCCGCACGTCGGAGAGATCCACACTCACCTCAATGGGCCGGGTGGCGTCAAAGCGCTCATCGCTGCAGAGTTCGAGCAGCAGCTGGTAGCTGTCCACCCAGCCGCGGCGGGTGTCGCCCACCTTCACCGCCACGCTGTTGCCGCTGATGCGGTGGCTGGTGTGCTCCTGCCGCTGCCCCGCCGGGGTGGCGCCGATGTCGGTGACGCCGGTGATGCTGAGCCGGTTGCGCACCACCGGCAGGCGGCTGATCAGATGGGGCTCAATGATGGCGCCGGTGCCGCAGCCCATCATCGCCAGGTCCATCATCAGCCCGAAGGCCTCCCAATCCACCAGGTTGGTGGAGGTGCAGTTGTAGGAGCCGGAGAAATTCTCCGGCTGCTCGATCCACTGGGTGCCGCCGATCCACAGCCAGCGGCCGGAGGGCAGGGCCTGCTGCTGCTGCTGCATGCGGCGCAGCAACGACACCTCATCGCTGTTGAGGTTGCCCAGCTTGCGCAGCCCCTCCAGGTTGCGTTCGGCCACCTGGTGCCAGCTCTCGCGGCCGCTGGCCGTTTTGCGCGAGTAGGTGCGGTAAAAGACCGGGTTGGCGGCCGGGGCCGTGGCGGGGAAGTCGGGCCTGGGGGCCCTGAGGGCATCGCCCACCGGCAGGGTGCTTGGTGCAGAGATGGACAGGGTCACGTGCGGCGGTGTCTCAGCGTGCCGGAACCATAACGCCACCGCTGGGGCCTGCAAGCCGCCATGGCCACCATTGGTGGTGGGGTTTTGCCACGCTGCAGCGCGACCTGGGTTTTGCCAGATTGCGCTGATCAGGCTTGATGCCCCACTGCCGATGCGCTCCTTCCGTCGCCTGCGCCGACACGCGTGGTTCATGGCTCTGCTGATCACAGTCGTTCTGGGCCTCCAGGCCTTCAGGCCGCTTCAGGCCATGCCGGCAGAGGCCTCGAATGCGTCCGGTCGCCAGCCAGGGGCTGCGGCGCTGATTCCGATCCAGCAACAACCCTTCTATGGCGAGCTGGAGCTCGCGGCGAAGGCCTGGTCGGATGTGGTGCTCGATCAGGTGGTGGGAAACAGCCCCCGCGCCACCCTGCTCAACTTCTATGCCGTGATGGCCGAGGTGGGCCAACGCTCAGAGCGGCTGAGTCGGGTGGCTTTATCGCGGCAGAACCAACCTGCGGCCGAGCGCCAGGAGCAGATCGATGACATTGCTTTGTTGTTTCAGCTGGCGGTGAAAGCGTTGGACGCCTCCGGCTTTCCCAAGAGCGTGCGGGTGGATATGGCGGAAGAGGCTGCCATTCAGCTCAAGCATGTGCTGGATTACGTCTTCACCCACAGCGCCAAGCCGATTCGGATTCCTGATGTGGCTGGCATGAAGGAGGTCAATGATCAGCGCACAACCCCCTCTGATTCCTGGCGACTGCCCGGTACCGCCATCACGCTGACGGCTGTTGAGGACGGCGACCCTTATAACGAGGACTACCGCTTTTCGGCGGAAACGGTTGCATCCATTCGTCAGATGTATCGTGAAATCCAAAATTATCCCGTGGTGCGGCAACCCTTCGCCACGCCAGGCTTTTTCAGCAGCTTTGTTTACACGCCTGGATATCTGGTGCCGCCTGATTGGTATCTCACTCTGCCGGCGGGTTTGCGCCGTGCCCTGGAGATCCCTTTTGGTGATCAAACCCTCTTCCAGATTATCTCAGTTCTGATCACCCTGGTGATCTTCCTGGCTGTTGTGGGCTGGCTGGTGATCTTGCTGCTCGACACGTACCGTGACTTGCCGGAGAAGGATCGTGCGCGCAGCGCTTGGCAGCGTGATGTGTTGGCGTGGCGTCGCTTCCTGGTGGTGTTGCCGCTGCTGCCGTTCACCCGCCTGGCGCAGTTGTTTGTGGATGACGTGGTGAACCTCACTGGCCTGCCGCTGGTGATGGCCACCTATTTCTTTGTCATCGTCTGGTATATCGCGGCTGGGTTCTTTTTCTTCTACCTGTTTGAAGCACTGGGCCGCAGCGGTGCTGAACTGGTGGTTCGCCTGCGCGGTGGTGGCTCAACCCTTCAACTGCAGCGCATCAACAATTTCGTGATGCCCCTCTGTCGAGCGATCGGGGCGCTGGCAGCGGTGGCATTGGGGTATCAGCTGCTGATTGACTTGGGTTTGCCCGCCAACACCGTGCTGGCGTTTTCCGCCGTGCCTGGCCTGGCAATTGGCCTTGGGGCATCAAAGCTGCTGGGCAATCTGTTTGCTGGATTGTCGATTCAAACCGATCGGCCCCTGCAGGTGGGTGAGTTCTGCCGCGTTGGTGAGAATCTCGGCTATATCACCAAGATTGGTCTGCGCTCCCTCGAACTTCAAACCCTCGAAAGCTCCATCACCATTCCCAATGCCGTGGCCGAAGAGGCCACGATTGTCAATTATTCCCGCCGCGGCAGGCGCGCTGATCAGCCCCCCATGCAGGGCCTTGAAGTGCGGATCCAGCTGGATGGCCGGTTTTCGCCCTATCAGCTGGAGGAGCTTCTCGATCAAAGCCGTCGTTTTCTTGCTGGCGTTGCTGATCTGATGGAACCCCTGGTGTCGCTGGAGCGTCGGCCGGAGGAGTCCGCCTGCTCCCTGATTGTGTTTGCGATGGTGGAGCTGCACGGATGGCAGGCCTACTTGAGCCTGCGCGAGCAAGTGCTCGTGCATCTTGAGGAGCTGGTGGAGCGTGCCGAGCTCTCCGAGATCGCCCTGGGCGTTGCCTACGGCACAACGGCCGAACAGCTCAAGGGCCTACCGGCTCTGATGCAGCAGGTGGTGGAGCAGGACCCAGCGCTGCAGTTCCACGCCTGCCGGCTCGAGCGCATCGGCGCCTTCAGCTATGACCATGTGCTGGAGTTCCGCTGCAGCCATCTCGATCACGATGACTTTGAGGAGAGCCTGCATGGGTTGAACCGCCGGATCATCGAGATCCTGGCGCTGCACGGCATGGAGATTCCCTTCCCCACCCAGACCCTGACGTTCAACCCCTCCCATGCAACGCACCCCTGAGCCGGAATTGATGAATGGCGAGGAGCAGGCCCGTGCCTACGCCGCCGCCGATTTCAGCGCAGGCGATCAGGCCTTGATGGCGCGCTTGATCGAGCTGTTTCCCGCCGGTCTGGGGGACGCGGTGCTGGATCTGGGCTGCGGCCCCGGCAACATCAGCTTTTTGTTGGCGAGGCAATTCAGCGGCGCCAGGGTGGTGGGTGTAGACGGCGCGGCCGCCATGCTCTGCCTTGCCGAGCAAGCCCTGGCTGCAGAGCCGGCCCTGCAGCAGCGCCTGCGCTTTGTCCAGATCTGCCTGCCGGATCCCGGCCTGGCCGGCGGCTACAGCGCTGTGGTGAGCAACAGCCTGCTGCATCACCTGCATGATCCCCAGGTGCTCTGGCAGGCCGTGGCCGCGCTGGGCGCCCCTGGGGCCTTTGTGTACATCCAAGACCTGCGGCGCCCCGCCAATCCCGAGGCGGTGGAAGCGCTGGTGCTTGCCGAGATGGGGGGAGCGCCTGAGGTGCTGTGCCACGACTATCGCGCCTCCCTGCATGCCGCTTTCACCGTGCCGGAGGTGCGGCAGCAACTGGAGTGCGCTGCCTTGGAGCATGCCTGCTTGGCTGCTCTCCAGGTGGCGCTGCGGCAGGAGCGCTACCTGGAGGTGTGGGGGCAGCTGCTCTGAGAGGCTTGGCCCATGACCAGTCCCTCTGCTCCTACTGCCACCCCCGAGCTTCTGGCCTTGGCCGAGGCCGTGGGCCGCCGCCGCAATTTCGCGATCATCTCCCACCCGGATGCGGGCAAGACCACCCTCACCGAAAAACTGCTCCTCTACGGCGGTGCCATCCAGCAGGCCGGCGCCGTGAAGGCCAAGGGGGAGCAGCGCAAGGTGACCTCCGACTGGATGGAGCTGGAGAAACAGCGGGGCATCTCGATCACCTCCACCGTGCTGCAGTTCGACTACAGCGGCAGCACGATCAACCTGCTGGACACCCCGGGCCACCAGGACTTCTCGGAAGACACCTACCGCACCCTGGCGGCCGCGGACAACGCGGTGATGCTGGAAGACGCGGCCAAGGGCCTGGAGCCCCAGACCCGCAAGTTGTTTGAGGTGTGCCGCCTGCGCCAGATCCCGATCTTCACCTTCATCAACAAGATGGACCGGCCGGGCCGCGAGCCGCTGGAGCTCCTGGATGAGATCGAGCAGCAGCTGGGTCTGGCCTGCTGGCCGGTGAACTGGCCGATCGGCAGTGGCGATCGCTTCCGCGGTGTGATCGACCGGCGCAGCCACGACGTGATCCTGTTTCAGCGGGCTGAGCGGGGTCGCCAGAGCAGCGAGCGGGTGCTGTCGGTGGCGGAGGCGCGCGAAACGGGAGCGGTGGAGCCGGAACTCCTGGATCAGGCCCTTGAGGAATTGGAGTTGCTGGAGGGTGCCGGTGCCGACCTCGACCTGGAGCTGGTGCACGGCGGTGAGCTCAGTCCGGTGTTCTTTGGCTCGGCCATGACCAACTTCGGCGTGCGCCCCTTCCTCGATGCCTTCCTGGAGCTGGCCCAGAAGCCCGTGGCCCGCAGCAGCAGCGCCGGAGTGATCGATCCGATCCGGCCGGGGTTCAGCGGTTTTGTGTTCAAGCTCCAGGCCAACATGGATCCCCGCCACCGCGACCGGGTGGCGTTTGTGCGGGTGTGCAGTGGCAAGTTTGAAAAGGACATGACGGTGCAGCACGCCCGCACCGGCAAGGCGATTCGTCTCTCCCGCCCCCAGAAGCTGTTCGGCCAAGACAGGGAGGTGGTGGAAGACGCCTACCCCGGCGATGTGATCGGCCTCAACAACCCGGGCATGTTCGCCATCGGCGACACCCTCTACCTGGGGCCCAAGGTGGAATACGAGGGCATTCCCTGCTTCAGCCCGGAGATCTTCGCCTGGCTGCGCAACCCCAACCCCTCGGCCTTCAAGAGCTTCCGCAAGGGGGTGAACGAACTGCGGGAGGAGGGGGCGGTGCAGATCCTCTACGACACCGATGAGAGCAAGCGCGACCCGATCCTGGCGGCGGTGGGCCAGCTGCAGCTCGAGGTGGTGCAGTATCGCCTCGAGCATGAGTACGGCGTGCAGACCCGGCTCGAGCCCCTCGGCTTCACGGTGGCCCGCTGGGTGGTGGGTGGCTGGCCGGCCCTGGAGACGGTGGGGCGGATCTTCAACTGCAAGACCGTGCGTGACGCCTGGAACCGGCCGGTGCTGCTGTTCAAGAACGACTGGAACCTGGGCCAGCTGCGCGATGACCATCCCGATCTGGCCTTGGCGGCGGTGGCGCCGGTGGTGAGCGGAGTGGAGCCGATCAATCTCTGATCAATCGCTGAAAGTCGGCCCCACGGTCGCTGCGGCAGCGCGCCAGAATTGGATGTAACGAACCATCACGGCGATGCCCGAGCCGCTTTGGCTGGTGCGTCCCCGCCCTGACGGGGGCTGCGATTACGTCAGTTTTCAACTCCAACCTGCCTTAGAAGCGGCATCCCTCACCACGGTGGAGATGCGCGAGGGCAGCCACATGCCACCCCAGATGCCCCTGCTGAAGCGGCGCCATCGCCTCGATCCGGCAGAGGCGGAGCGCTGTCGCCTGCAGCTCCAACAGGAGGGGGGATTTCAGAGCAGCGAGCCCCTGTTTTAGGCGCCAGCTCGATACGCTCTCAGCAGGCGTTCCACTCCGCCGCCCCCGGTGATGTCCGACTCCCCCGATCAGAACGCCGACCAGACCCCCTATCAGCGGCTTGGGCTAGAGCCCGACGCCAGTTTTGACGCCGTGCAGGCTGCCCGCCAGGCTGGGCTCGACCAGGCCGGCGACGATCCGATGGCCCGCTCCCGGGTGGAGGCGGCCTACGACGCCGTGTTGATGGATCGGCTCAAGGAGCGCCAGCAGGGCCGGGTGAGCACCGCAGCCCGCACGGCATCGGCCAAGGAACAGCTGACCGCTGCACCGCCGCCGCCGCGCCTGCCCCTGCCCGCCCTGCCGCGGGTGGCCCTGCCGCGGGTCTCGGCCCCCAACATCAGTGCCCCATCCCTGGAGCTGGTGGAGGGGCAGGATCGCTGGCTGGCCCTGGGGGGCTATGGCCTGCTGCTGCTCCTGCTGCTGCTGCTGCCGACCCCGCCGGCGGAGCTGGTGCTGGCCCTGGCGACCGGCCTGTGTGTGGTGTTTCTGCAGCGCCGCCGGCGTCGTTTTCTGGCGGCGGTGGGCTGGGGTTTTGCCCTGCTCAGCCTGGGCCTGGTGCTCGGGGGCCTGCTGATCGCCTCGGCGCCCACCAGCCTGCCCCTGGGGTTACCCCTCACCCTGCCCCAGGTGCAGAGCCTGCCGGCCCTGCTGCTGCTGCTGCTGGGTGCCCTGCTGGTGGCGTGAGCTCAGGCGGCTGCGCTGAGTTCCTCGATCAGGCCGGCCAGTTCGGCGCCGCCCACCCGATACACCGCGCTGCAGAAATGGCAGGTGAGCTCGGCTTGGCCGTCCTCCGCCAGCATGCTGGCCAGCTCGTGCCGGCCCAGGAGTTTCAATGACCCCAGGCTGCGCTCCCGGCTGCAGGGGCAGCTGAAGCGCACCGATTGCCGGGGTTCCCCCACCCCCAGGGGTTGGGGGTCCAGGTCGGGGAAGATGTCCTGCAGCAGGGCCTCCAGCCGGCCGTCGCAGTCGGCCAGCCGCCGGCTGAAGCCGCTCACCTCCCGGCAGCGCTCCTCCAACAGGGCCACCAGGGCCGGTTCGCGGGCCGCCTTGGGCAGCACCTGCACCAGCACACCCCCGCTGCACACCACCCCCTGGCTGTTGATCTGCTCGCCCACGAACAGCGCCGAGGGGGTTTGCTCGGAGTGCAGCAGGTAGGAGGCCACGTCCTCGCCGATGCCGCCGCTCACCAGTTCCACCGTGGAGCTGAAGGGCTCGCCCTCGCCCAGATCCCGCACCACGTGCAGGTAGCCGGTGCCGGTGGCCCGGCGGAAGTCGAACTGGCGGCTGCCATCCGGCTGCACCACCAGATCCAGTTCCAGCTGGGGTTGGCCCACATAGCCCCGCACGCTGCCGTTGCGGCCCGCATCCACCATCAGGCCGCGCAGGGGGCCATCGGAGGAGATGCGCAGGTTCACCCGGCCGTGGGCCACCTTCATCGAGCTGGCCAGCAGCAGGCCGGCGGTCATGGCCCGCCCCAGCAGCGCCGTGGTGAGGAAGGAGAGCTGGTGGCGCTCGGCGGCCCGGCGGCTGGCCGCCGTGGTGGTGACGGCCACCAGGCGAATCCCGCCCCCGGCGGCGGTGGCCCGCAACAGCTGGTCGCTCACACTGGCCCGCGCATCACCGGCGCATCGTACGAATCGCGTTGCGGCCGTTGCTCGGCCGGGAAGGGGGTGAGCTGGCCCCGTTGCAGCTGCCAGCCCTGGGGGTTGAGCCGGCGGAACAGTTCCGGTTCGTGGGTGACCACCAGCACGGCCCGCTGCTGGGCCAGGCCGGCCAGCAGATCCACCACGTCGGTCCGCACGGCCCAGTCGAGGCCGGCGGTGGGTTCATCGAGGAGCAGCACGCGGGGGTCGCGCAGCAGCTGCACGGCCAGGGCCAGCCGCCGCTGCTGGCCGCCGCTGAGCTGTTCGGGGCGCTGTTGCAGGGAGAGTCCCTCCAGCCCCACCAGCTCCAGCACATCCTGGATCGGCCCGCTCTCGAGGCGGCGCTGGCCGAGCCGCAGCTCCTGCCCCACGCTCAGGCCGAGGAAGTGGCGCTCGGGGAACTGAAACACCAGGCCGCACAGCCAGCGCCGCTGGCGGCTGCTCAGCACCTCCCCCTGCCAGCTGATCCGGCCGCGCTCCAGCTCGGCCAGCCCGGCGATCACCTCCAGCAGGGTGGTTTTGCCGCTGCCGCTGCGGCCAGCCACCAGCCCCAGCTGCCCCGGCTGGAGCTGCAGGTTCACGTCCTCCAGCACGGGCCGGACCGCCGTGGCCGGCTGATAGCGCACGCCGCAGAGTTCGAGCATCGCCCCAGCATGCCCGCCGATGGGGTGCCGGGGTGGTGGATAGTGAGGGTTCCAACCGTTGCCGAGCTTGTCCATGGAGGTGCGCTTCCGCGAGTTCGACCCCTTCAACTGCTGGCTCTGGTTGCGCTTTCCCCATCCCCCGGGCCAGGGGGAGCGCGGCTATCTGGAAACCACCTTTGACAGCTGGTTTTTCCTGGGCAAGCTGGGCGGCTTCAATGCCGAGAACCTCCAGGCCCACGAGGCGGACGGGGCCGATTTGGGCTGGCTCGCCTACGACGCCGACGGGGCGGAGGCCAGCCTGCCTGCCTTGATGCACAACATGGGGCCGATGGAATATCTGGGCAGCTGGGCCCGCTGCTGGGTGGATCTGGGCACCAGCGATGCCTTCAGCCTCGATGTGCTGATCAATGCCCTGCGGCAGCTCGACAACGACCTGCTGGAGATCCATGAGCTCTGCATCGGCGGGGTGAATGAGGACTGGCCGATCGAGGAGCAGCCCGATTCCCTCTTCCCGCCGCTGGGCGGCTGAGCGGAGGCGGCGGCATGGCGAGGGAGTGGCGCCGGCTGCTGGTGTCCGTCGAGCGTTTCGGTGCTGGGGGCGGTGGGCTGGTGTTGCGGGCGGAGGAAAGCCACTACCTGCGTCGGGTGCTGCGGCTGCGGCCCGGCGATCAGCTGGCCCTGGTGGATGGGGCCGGCCGTCTCTGGACCGCCCGGCTGCAGCCCGGCGATGCCGCCGGCGGGGACGCGGCGGTGGTG
>JAGYNF010000330.1 GCA_018400215.1 Cyanobium sp. M55B138
AGCATGAAGGGCGGGCCTGGCCAATCCTGACGGGCCTGTTGGTGTGCAGAGGCACAACGGGCTGGCGGGAAATCAGGAATCATCAACACATTCTGTTGGAGTTGGCACGGCCGATGACCTTCTCGATCGTGGCCTGGGATCGGGAGACCGGCAAGACCGGCGTGGGTGTGGCCACCAAGCATCTGGCCGTGGGATCGCTCGTGCCCCATGCCCGGGCCGGCGTCGGAGCCGTGGCCACCCAGGCCAACACCAATCCCTACTTCGGCCCCTGGGGGCTGGATCGCCTCGACCAAGTGCAGCGCCAGAGTGCCGGGGAGCAGGGGGCCGAGGCGGTGTTGGCCTCGCTGCTGCGCGACGACCCCGGCCGCGACGGTCGCCAGGTGCACCTGGTGGACGCCCAGGGCCGCAGCGCCGCCTGGACCGGGCCCGACTGTGCCGGCATTGCCGCCCACCGCTGTTATCCCGGGTTTTCGGTGGCTGGCAATTTCCTGGCTTCCGACCTGGTGCTGCTGGCCATGGCGGAGGCCTACATGGCCGCCGAGCGTGGGGGGGTTGCCCTGGAGCAGCGCCTGCTGGGGGCCCTGGAGGCGGGCGAGGCCCACGGCGGCGACCATCGCGGTCGCCAGTCGGCCGCTTTGTTGGTGATGGACCGGGAGGTCTATCCCCACATCGACTTCCGGGTCGACCACCATCCCGAACCCCTGGCGGCCCTGGGCCAGATCCTGGCCGAGACCAGCCTCGACTACTACACGGGCTTCCGGGCCGGCCTGCCCACCAGTTTCAGTGCGGCCCATCCCCGCGCCCCTCAAGCCACCGGCGACATGCCGATGCGGGCGTAGGCCGGCTGCGCCTGCTCCTCCTGGTGTAGGTGCCAGCCGAGGGCATCGGCTTGTTGGCGTGCTTGGCCGGGTAGGTCGGCGGCCACGAACAGCCGGTGCATGATCTGCACGCAGATCAGGTGGTTGATCACCGCGTCCAGCTGCACCCGTTGGGCGGCACTGGTGTCGGGGTGGTCGTGGCGCGCGAACAGGGCCCGTACGCCGGCGGCATCCAGCAGGCCGGCCTGGGCGATCGCCTCGGGGTTGAGGTGGCGGTCGGCCAGGGTTTGCATGGCCGCCCGCTTCTCGGCATCGGCGTGGGCCGGCGGCGCCATGAAGGCGAACTTCTCGCGCCTGTAGAGCACCTCCGGCAGCAGGCCGCGCATGGCTTCGCGCAGCACGTATTTCTCGGTTTTGCCCTTGATGCGCAGCTCCGGCGGCACCTGCACGGCCACCGCCGCCAGGTGGTGGTCGAGGAAGGCCGGACGGGCCTCCATGGCGTGGGCCATGTCGACGCGGTCGCCGCCCCAGGTGAGGATCTGGCCCTCGAGCATCGTCTTGATCCACACGTACTGGGCGCGGTCGAGGGCGTGGCGGCCCTCCAGCTGCTGGGGATCGAGGCTGGCGGCGATGGCGGCGCCGGGGTCGTAGCCGGCGCAGGCCTGGCGGTGCTCGGGGGCCAGAAGCGCCGGCACCAACGGTGCGCAGGCCAGCCAGGGCTGCAGGCAGCTGGG
>JAGYNF010000331.1 GCA_018400215.1 Cyanobium sp. M55B138
GCCGCTTCGCTGCTGGGCCGGCGCGGGCCGTAGTGCTCCCTCACCCCCAGCTCGGGCGTGAAGGCCGCCGCCTCCCGCTTCCAGTTGGTGAGCACCGAGGTGGGGGCCACCAGCAGCACCGGCGCCTTGAGCTCGTCTTCGGCCTTGAGGTGCTGCAGGAAGGCCAGCAGCTGGATCGTCTTGCCCAGGCCCATGTCGTCGGCCAGGCAGGCCCCCTGGTCGAAGCGGTGCAGGAAGGCCAGCCAGCCCAGGCCCCGCTCCTGGTAGGGCCGCAGCTGGCCGCAGAAGCCGGGGGGCGCCGGCAGGGGATCGGGGGCCTTCTGCTGGTGGTATTGCTCCAGCACCGCCTGCAGCCGCGGGCCGGCGCTGAAGGCGTGCACCGGCAGGCGGTGGAAGGTGTCGCCGTCGCTGGCGGTGAGCCGCAGGGCGTCGTCGAGGCTGAGGCCCGAGTCGGCGATGCTGAAGCGCTCGGCGTTGCGCAGGTCGGCCGGGCGCAGTTCGATCCACACACCCTTGTGTTGCACCAGCGGGCTGCGCTTGGCCGAGAGCCGCTCCAGATCCCGCAGGTTGAGGGTCACACCGCCGATCATGAACTCCCAGTGCCACACCAGGGTTTCGCCCAGGGTGAAGCCCCGGGAGGTCTCGGGCAGTTCGGCGGTGATCGCCAGGCCCAGGCGGCTGGCCAGGCCTCCGGAGAGGCTCTCCGGCAGCACCACCCCCACGCCCACGTCCCGCAGCTGGGCCGCGGCGGTGCGCACCAGCACGAAGGCTTCCGCCGGCGTGAGCTGCATCGTTTCGGGGGTGGTGGCATCCAGCCCCCGTTCGATCGGTTCGAACACGGTGAGGGCCCGCCCCAGGCCCTCCAGCAGCAGCTCACTGGGCTGGGGCACGGCCACCTCGCCCAGCTGCAGGGTGCGGTCACCGGACGACCAGGCCACGGCGGCCGGCACCCGCAGGCTGGGGTCGGCCTCGGCCTGCAGGCTGAAGCTGAGCTCCCATAGCTCCTCGCCCTCGGCTGGGGTGAACAGTTCCAAGCAGGCCCGGGCCGGCGCCACCCGGCCCGCCACGGCCTCGCGCCAGTGGTGGGTGGCAATGCTGAGGCGCTCCAGGTCCTCCTCATCGAGCTGGATCTGCCCCTCGCCCCTGCCCAGGGCCTTTTGCCAGGCCAGCAGCAACGGGTCGAGACCGTCGCCGCTGGGCTTGAAGCCGGCCCGCAGCTGGCCATCGAGCAGGGCCTCCAGCAGGCTGGCCACCCGCAGCCGGCCGCTGCCGGGTCGCCGGCAGGCCAGGGCCGGATCCCCTGCGGGGCCAGCGGCCAGCGCACAGGTGGCGACCTGGGGAATGCCCATGGCCAGCTCCTCCAACCGGTGGCGGTCGCCTTCGCGGTTGAGCAGCGGCAACCAGCGGGCCCTGCCGTCTTCGATCTGGGGCAGCCAGCGCCCCCGGGCGATCAGGCTGAGGGCCCAGCGCTGCAGGTGGGTCCACCAGCGCAGGTCATCGGCCATGTCGGGGTGGCCGACGGCCAGGGGCAGGCCACTG
>JAGYNF010000332.1 GCA_018400215.1 Cyanobium sp. M55B138
TCTTACGCCCAGAAGCGAACCCAGTACGTCACCCAGAACGCGCTTGCCCAGACCTTTTGCGACCAGGCCTTTCTGCAGCGCAGTGGCCTTCCCTTCCAGAGCGAACCCGAGTTCACCCCTGAGGCGCTGGAGACCAGTTTCGCCCAGAAGATCTGGAGCGTCGATCGGCTGGCTCCCTGAAACCTCTGCTCCCTGTCCTCACGACAAGCCGAAGGCCCCACCACCCACCTCAAGGGTTGATAGACGCCGTCTACCTACCTAGGTAGGATATGGGCTTCCCAGGGGTTGAGCATGGCCGTCATTCCTCGCCTCAGCTGGAACCTCCGGGTGACGCCCGGCGACCAGGAGCTGATCGATCGCGCCGTCAGCGCCTCGGGGCTCACCCGAACGGATTTCGTGCTGCAGGCGGCCCGGGCTGCAGCCCAGGAGCTTCTGGTGGAGCAGGCCTGGTTTGCCATGGCGCCCGAGGCCTACGAGGCATTTCGCCAGCAGCTCGATGCTCCGGCCGACCCGAATGAGCGGCTTCAGCGCACCATGGCTGCCCCCAGGCCCTGGCAGGCCTGATGGAGCTGCAAGCGCCGCAGCCCCTGGACGAACCCCACAGCACCACCGGGTTCGACTGCGGTGACGACATGCTCAACCTGTGGCTTCAGCAACGGGCCCTGGGCAACCAGCGCAGCGGGGCCACACGCACGTTTGTGGTCTGCCATGCCGATGGCGCGGTCAAGGCCTACGTGGCCCTGGCCTCCGGTGCCGTGGCCGTCGCCGCCAGTTCTGGGCGCTTCCGGCGCAACATGCCTGACCCCATCCCGGTGGTGGTGTTGGCCCGTCTAGCGGTCTGTCGCAGCGTGCAGGGCCAGGGCATCGCCCGCGCCCTGCTGGCTGACGCCTTCGAGCGCGTGTTGATGGCCAGCAAGCAAATCGGCGTGCGCGGGCTCGTGGTGCATGCCGCATCGGCAGCGGCCCGCGAGTTCTATCTCCACATGGGCTTCGATCCCTCGCCCAGCGATCCGAACACGCTGCTCCTGCGGCTGGTTGACATAGCCGCAACCCTGAAAGCCTGAGCACAATGGAGCCCATGGGTCATCCCCTCCCCCAGCCCCAGCTCGACGCCATCGCCGCTGCCTGCCAGAAGCACCAGGTGCGGCGCATGCATCTGTTCGGCTCGGCCTTGAGCAGCAACTGGCCTCGATCACCGGCCAGCCAGTGGATCTGGTGATGGCCGATGCCGTGCGCAACCCCTACGTGCTCCGCGAGATCGAGGCGGGTCACGCCATCCAGCAGGCCGTCGCTGGCATCAACCTCGATGATTTCTGCAACAGCCGCCTGATTCGCTCGTCTGTTGAGCGGGAGTTCACGATCATCGGTGAGGCACTCAATCAGCTCTCTCAGCGCGACGAGCGTCGATTTGCCCAGATCGATCAGGCACCACAGATCATCAGCTTTCGCAACAAGCTCACCCACGAGTCGCCATCATCAACGACCGACTGGTCTGGGGCGTCATCCAGAACAACCTGCCTGCTCT
>JAGYNF010000333.1 GCA_018400215.1 Cyanobium sp. M55B138
GCATCGATCTGGCCCACCAGCCAGGGGGCGCCCATGGTGCCCCGGCCCACCATCACCCCGTCGGCGCCGGTGAGCGCCAGGCAGCGCAGGGCATCCTCTGGGCTGTTGATGTCGCCGTTGGCAATCACCGGAATCGCCAGGGCGGCCTTCACCGCAGCGATGGCGGCCCAGTCGGCGTTGCCCTTGAAGCTCTGTTCGCGGCTGCGGCCATGCAGGGTGAGCAGCTGGGCACCGGCGCTCTCCAGCTGGCGGCACCAGCGCACGGCCAGGGCCGTGTTGTCGCCGCCCGCGGCACCGCACCAGCCCAGGCGGGTTTTCACCGTGACCGGGATGCGCACGGCCGCCGCCACGGTGGCCACGATGCGGGCAGCCAGCTCGGGGTCGCGGATCAGGCCGCTGCCACCACCTTTTCTGGCGATCTTCTTCACCGGGCAGCCCATGTTGATGTCGATCAGGAAGGCCCCGGCCGCTTCAGCGCGCCGGGCGGCTTCCGCCATGGCGGCGGGGCGGTGATCAAACAGCTGCACGCCGATCGGGCCGGCTTCATGGCTGAGCTCCTCCACCTTCTGGCGGCCGTGGCCCAGCTCCAGGCTGGTGGCGTTCACCATCTCGGTGAACAGCAGGGCATCGGTGGCCCAGCGCCGCACCAGAGCGCGGAAGATGCGGTCGCTCACGCCGGCTAGCGGCGACTGCAGCACGCGGCAGCGCAGGCTGCGGGGGGTGCCGTTGCCGGGCAGGGAGATCCCTATGGTGCTCACACCATCGATCGCGGTGGTTTGAGCCGTGGATGCATGCCGATGGGTTTCAGCAGCGTGTTTCATGAGCTTGCCGCCATCTTGATGCTGGCCGGGGTGATTGGCGTGGTGGCCCTGAAGTTGCGCCAGCCGCTGATCATCGGTTACATCATCACCGGCATCTTGGTGGGTCCGGCCGTGTTGGGCTGGGCTTCGGGCGGTAGCGAACTGAAGTTGCTCTCCAGCATTGGCATCTCGGTGCTGCTGTTTGTGGTGGGCCTCAAGCTCGATGTGGGCCTGATCCGGTCCGTGGGGCCGGTGGCCCTGGCCACCGGCCTGGGCCAGATCGGCTTCACCACGCTGTTTGGCTTTCTGCTGGCCCTTGGCTTGGGATTTGCACCCCTGCAGGCGATCTACATCGCCGTGTGCCTCACCTTTTCCAGCACGATCATCATCGTGAAGCTGCTCTCGGATAAACGGGAGATCGATTCGCTGCACGGTCGGATCGCCGTGGGTTTTCTGGTGGTGCAGGACATCGCCGTGATCCTGGCCATGATCCTGCTCACCTCCTTCGGCAACGATGGATCAGGTGGCATCACCGCCCAGGCGCTGCGGCTGCTGCTGGTGGGCAGTGCCTTTGTGGTGGGCACTGCCGCCACGATGCGCTGGGTGATGCCGCCGCTGC
This sequence comes from Cyanobium sp. M55B138, assembly GCA_018400215.1. GTDB lineage: Bacteria > Cyanobacteriota > Cyanobacteriia > PCC-6307 > Cyanobiaceae > NIES-981. The sequence continues at coordinate 1,420 of JAGYNF010000333.1, forward strand.
TCGGCCGGCTGGCCCAGAACCAGGAGCTGCTGGTGCTGTTCGCCGTGGCCTGGGCCGTGGGCCTGGCCGCCCTGGCCGACGTGGTGGGCTTCAGCAAGGAGGTGG
>JAGYNF010000334.1 GCA_018400215.1 Cyanobium sp. M55B138
CGGAGTGCCGCCCGTAGGTCGAGGGTTCTCACCCGTTGATCGCCATAGGTTTTCCAGTTGAATTGCAGGTTGTGCAGGTCAGCCACGCTGGTCCAGGTGGTGAAGTCCGGCAGGCCTTCCGCGCTGCCTGAGGGCGGCTTGGCCACACCAAAGGGGATGTCGAAGTTGTTGAGGATGTGGAACAGGCTGGACACGGCCGCCTTGGCGTTGGCGTTGGGAGCAGCGTTCTGGGTGAAATACACCATGCGCACAAAGCGCGAGGGCGGCGTGAAGTCGCCGGGCAGGCCGAGCCCGCCAGCACCCATGCCGAAGGGCTGCAGGGTGAGCCGACCGCTGTCGTTTTGGCCCAGGGTGCGGGCCGCTGGGTAGGCGCTGCTCAGGGGGATGTAGTTGTTGAGGTTGGTGCTTTGCCAGCTGAAGTCGGGCGCGTTGGTGAGCACCCGGGTGGGGTTGTCATGCACCACGAGCTTGCCGCCACGGGGTTCGATCACGATGCTTTTGCCGCTGGCGTCCTGCACCTTGAAGTGCACGTCGGGCACGATCCCCAGCAACGGCAGCACCTGGGCGGTGAGATCCACGTCCTTCACCGCAGCCCGCACCTCTTCAACGGTGGCGAAGTTGGCCAAGAGCCAGGCGCTGAGCTGGCCTGGTGCCAGGGTGCGGTTGCGCCGGGCCTGGTCGGCTGGGGTGTATTCGGCATAGCCCGGGAAATAGAACAGCCCGACGTTGAGCCCTTTCTCATTGAGCCCATCCAGGATCAGGTCGGCGCTGGTGCCCACGGTGGCCCCGGCAAAGCCATAGCGGGAGCGGTAGCGCAGCCCAGGCCGCTCGCCGGCGCTGCCGGTGAAGGCGCTACCGGCGGGCCAGATGGCCAGCTGGGAATCCAGGGGCTTGCCGAATTCCAGCGTGCGGCCCACCACCACGGCCCCGTCGCTGGCGGTGAGCGCCCCACCGGTGCAGGCGCTGCTGGGCAGGGGGTCCGCCAGCAGGCCCAGGCTTAGCCCCGCAAGGAGGCCCATCAGCCCCAGACGACGGAGCCCCGTGGTGGCGGCAAGCAGGCTTTGGTGGGGCATCCGGGGTTCTGGCCAGTCCCCTATGCCTAGGCAGGGGCGGCGCTGGCGTCAACGGCGGATCGGCGCGTGAAGGGCTGCAGATCGGCCAGGGCCCGGTCGCGGTAGGCGCCGTAGCGCTCCCGCTTGCCCTGGATGCGTTCGGCCAGCTCGGGCAGCAGGCCAAAGGTGGGCGGCATCGGCTGGAAGCCCCCCCGTTTGCCCTTGCCGCCGCAGGGGGCCTCGGCGATGAAATGGCTGAGGGCGCCAATCATGGTGGTGGGCGGCAGGCTGAGCGGCTCCAGGCCCCGGGCCAACCGGGCCGCGTTGGTGCCCGCCAACCAGCCCCCAGCCACCGCCGCGGCGTAGCCCTCGGTGCCGGTGATCTGGCCGGCCGCCAGCAGCGAGGGCCGGCTGCGGAACTGCAGGGTGGCATCGAGCAGCTGGGGCGATTCCAGGAAGGTGTTGCGGTGCA
>JAGYNF010000335.1 GCA_018400215.1 Cyanobium sp. M55B138
CGGGGAACTGCCAGGGGCCGTAGTTGTTAGAGCAGTTGGTGAGCACCACCGGCAGGCCGTAGGTGTGGTGCCAGGCGTTCACCAGGTGGTCGCTGGCGGCCTTGCTGGCCGAATAGGGGCTGCGCGGGTCGTAGGGGGTGGTCTCCGAGAAGCGGCCCGTCGCCCCCAGGGATCCAAACACCTCGTCGGTGCTGATGTGGTGGAAGCGGAAGCCCGCCTGGCGCTCAGTGGGTAGCTGCTCCCAGTGGCTGCGCACCGCCTGCAGGAGATGGAAGGTGCCGGTCACATTGCTGTCGATGAAGGCCGCGGGGCCCTCGATCGAGCGGTCCACATGGCTCTCGGCCGCCAGGTGCAGCACCAGATCCGGGTCGGCCTGCCGCACGGCTGCCGCGGTGGCCTCGGCGTCGGTGAGGTCCACCCGCAGCAGCTGGTGGCGGCTGTCGCCCTCGGGGGTGGTGGCCCGATCGCCCAGCTCCGCCAGCACCTGCTCGATGCTGGTGAGATCGCTGGCGTAGCCGCATTTATCGAGATTGAACACCAGCGCCTCGCTTTCGCTCAGCAGCCGGCGCACCACGGCGCCGCCGATGAAGCCGGCACCGCCCGTCACCAGGATGCGGCGGCGGCCGGCGAGCAGGGCTGGAACGTCGGGTGGGGTGGTGGTGGGCATGGGGTTGGTCATGGCAGGGCCTGGAGAAGCTGGCGCAGGGACTGGCGCCAGGGGGTGGGGACCAGGCCAAGGGCCCGGCGGCTGCTGGAGCAATCCAGCAGGGAATAGCTGGGGCGCTGGGCGGGCAGCGGGTACTCCGCCGTGGTGAGCGGGTTCACCGCAGCGGACTGCTCCAGCAGCCCCAGCTCCTGGGCCAGCTCGCCCACAGCCACGGCCACATCAAACCAACTGGCGGCGCCGGCATCGCTCCAGTGCAGCACCGGCTCCTGCACGTTGGCCGTGATCGCCCGCCAGCAGGCGGCGGCCAGGCTGGCGGTGCTGGTGGGGCAGCCCACCTGGTCTTCCACCACCCCGAGGGCCTGGCCACTGGCGCCGCGCTCGCGGTGCAGGCGCAGCATGGTGAGGGCGAAATTCTTGCCCACCGGGCCGATCACCCAGCTGGTGCGCAGGATCACACCGCGGCCGCTGCCGCCCAGCACCTGCTCCACTGCTTCCTCGCCGGCGGCCTTGGTGGCGCCATAGGCGCCCAGGGGATCGCGGCTCTGCTCAGGGCGATAGGGGCTGCCCTGCTGGCCGTTGAACACAAAATCCGTGCTCACCTGCAGCAGGCGGCCACCTGTGTCCAGCAGCGCTTCCGCGAAGGCCCGCGGCGCACCAGCGTTCACCGCCAAAGCCAGCTCGGGCTCGCTCTCGGCCCTGTCGACAGCGGTGTAGGCACCGGCGTTGAGCACCCAGTCGGGGCGGTGCTCAAGCACCGCCGTCCGACAGGCGACGGCATTGGCGAGATCGAGGGCCTGCAGCCCATCACCGCCATTGCGGCTGTGTTCAGAAATAGCAACAGCAAACACC
>JAGYNF010000336.1 GCA_018400215.1 Cyanobium sp. M55B138
CCCGGGGAGCTGGTGGGCCATTACCCCCGGGGTGGCCGGGCCCTGCGGGGTCCCTTCTCCCGCTTTGCCTCCGGCGATGCGGTGGCCTGGTTCGCCGACCACGGGCTGGCATTGGTGGAGGAGGCCGATGGCCGCCTTTTCCCGCAGGCCAACCGATCCAGTGCGGTGGTTGCCTGCCTGCGCAGGGCCGCCCTGGCGGCGGGGGTGACCCTGCACACGGGCCGGGCCCTGCAGGGCGCCGCGGCCTCGGCGGCGGCGGGATTTGCCCTGCAGCTGCGCCCCCAGGGATTGGTCCAGGCTGAGCGCCTGGTGCTGGCCACGGGCAGCCATCCCAGCGGCAAGCGCCTGGCCGTTGGCCTTGGCCACACCCTGATCCCGCCGGCGCCCTCCCTGTTCACCCTGGCCCTGGCCGGCGATCCCCTGCTGGCCCTGGCGGGGGTGAGCATGGCCGGGGTTGGCCTCAGCCTGGAGTGGCCCTCCGGGCCTCCGCAGCGCCAGCGCGGTGCGGTGCTGATCACCCACTGGGGCCTCAGCGGTCCGGCCACCCTGCGGCTCACCGCCTTCGCCGCCCGGGATCTCCAATCCAGTGGCTACCGGGCCCGGTTGCGGATCGATTGGACCGGGGGGCGCAGCCCGGCGGAGCTCGAGCAGTGGTTTCAGCAGGCCCGCAGCCAGCAGGCCCGGCGGCAGTTGGTGAACTGGCGGCCCTGGCCCGACCTGAGCCGCCGGCTGTGGCACCACCTGCTGGAGCGGGCCGGGGTGGAGCCCAGCCGCCGCTGGGCCGACCTGGGCAAGGGCCAGCAGCGACAGTTGATCGCCGACCTGCGGGGATCGGTGCATGCCGTCACCGGTCGCGGACCCTTTGGGGAGGAATTTGTCACGGCCGGCGGGGTGCCCCTCGGTGAGGTGAATCTGGCCCGCATGGAGAGCCGCTGCCAGCCCGGTCTGCACCTGGTGGGAGAGCTGCTGGATGTGGATGGCGTGACCGGGGGATTCAACTTCCAGCACTGCTGGAGTTCCGGCTGGATCGCCGGCCAGGCCGCGGCGACGGAGCTGACCTGAGCAGGGATCTAGGACTGGGTGGATGCCTGGCCGCGGGCGATTTGGCTATTGAATTTGATCGAATACCGAGAACATCGGTAGATACATGGCAATCAAAATCGAGGCCACAATTCCACCAACCAGCACAATCATGGCCGGCTCCAGCATGGAGGTGAGGGCTTTAACGCCGGCTTCCACCTCATCTTCGTAGAAATCAGCCACCTTGGAGAGCATGGCATCCATCTCGCCGGTTTCCTCACCGATGGAGAGCATGCTGATCGCCATCTCGGGAAACACATTCAGCCGCCCCAGTGCCAGGCTGAGGGGAATGCCCTGCATCACGGCCTCGCGGCTTTGGGTAATGGCATTCGACATCACCGCATTGCCAGTGATGTCCCTGACGATTTCCAAGGATAATAAAATTGGTACACCGGCCCGCGTCAGCGAGCTGA
>JAGYNF010000337.1 GCA_018400215.1 Cyanobium sp. M55B138
TCAGCACCACAGCAGCCGATCGGTTGCGCTTCAACAGATGCACCGGGCCATGCTGCAGCGCCTGCTCAATCGCTGCAATCCCACGGCGCTTGAGCTCAGCTGAGGTGAGCGCGTTCTGCTGATCCATCGCTCGGCGATCAGAGAGAAGCCCAGCGTAGTACCAAGAACAGTACTAATAAAGCAGGTGCACCGGCTCTCCGGCTGCAGCCAGAAGCCGCGCTGCCTCCTGGTCAAAGGTTGCTGCTGGCGGCCGCCAGGAGCTGCAGGCCGGCGCCCTTAGAAAATTGTTCGCTTTTGAGGCATGAGAGACCCCAGATGTGGTGTGGGGGCCAAGGCCTCGCGTCATCCCGGAGCACCCAGCGCAGCAAGAAAATCCGCGACGGGCTGGATCAACAGCCCATCGGCCAGCTCAGGGGCATTCATCAGAAACCCGAAGTCGCGGTGATCGCCGGTGAGCAACACAGTGGCTTTGCAGGCATGGGCAGCTCTATAAATCGGCCAATCCTTCTCGGCAAGATCTGCCGGGCAAGGGATGCTCAGGTTGTCTGCCACCAGCCGAATCTTGCTCAGCTGTCGGCTGAACTCAGGCAGACGATCGGGAGCTTTGCGTTCGAGGTTGCGCCGCGCTTCTTCCTTGGCGTAGGCGCTGGTCGCAAGCTGAAACAGCCCCTCTGAACCCAGCGTGATCACCAGCGCGGCCTTGCCTTTGGGGTTGTGGGCAGCGGTGAAGAGCACATTGGCATCCAGAAACACACGCATCAGCAGGATTTGAGACGCTCAAGAATCTGCTGGCGTTCCTGGTCTGAGAGTGCATCAGCCTGATCCCACTCGGCGATGTCCTCATCGCTGTACAGCTCCACCTCCAGCACGGCTGCTGGTTTGAGTCGCAACTCACCGCCGCAGTCTTCCACGATCACCGCGCCACCCGGTTCGATGCCCATGTGCCTGCGCATTTCGGCGGGCAAGGTGATCTGGCCACGGCTCGACACCGTGAGCACCTCACGCAGGGAGGCACGCCGGGGAATTGGCATCGCTCTGAAATGCGGAATTTCAGCTTAGCGGCATTGCTGGATCTGGTGCGTCTGCGCCTCCAGCAGCACCACACAGCTGCGGGCGCTGGCTGGCGAAAAGGTGGCTGCAACCTGAGGTTCGGGCTGCAGCTCGTGCGGGGCTTGGTGGATTTGGGGCCTGGTGATCAGCTGATCAACCTCAGGTCGGAACCCACCGCCAGCACCGCCGCCACCGCAAACACCAGCGTCGCCAGCAGCAGCAGCGTGCGGGTGGAGGGGGGTGGGCTGTTTGCGGGGGTGATGGGCGTCAACGGGAGCGGGGCTGAAGGCGCCAGGCGTTGGTGGCGCGGCTTCAGGCAGGGTTGGTGCTGTGGGCGGCCAGCCAGGCGGCCAGTTCGGCCGGGCCCTGGAAGTCGAGCAGGGCCACTCCTGCGGAGAAGGCTGCGCCTACGGCCAGGGCTTCCAACTG
>JAGYNF010000338.1 GCA_018400215.1 Cyanobium sp. M55B138
GGTGCCAGTGGCTCTGCCGTGCCCATCGCCCGGACAGCGACGCCGATGCCCAGGGCACATTTCAGCGCTGGGCCGGGGCGATGGAGCAGGCCCTCACCGCCCGGCCTGGAGATTTTCTCCTGGGGCCTGAGCTGGGCACCGCCGATCTGGTGTTCGTGCCCTACGTGGAGCGCATGAATGCCTCCCTGGCCTACTACAAGGGCTATCTGCTGCGCCAGAACCACCCCGCCATCGACCGCTGGTTCCGGGCTCTCGAGCAGCGCCCGACCTACCTGGGCTGCCAGAGCGACTTTCACACCCACGCCCACGACCTGCCGCCCCAGATGGGGGGCTGCTACGCCTCGGGCAGCGACAGCCAACGGCAGCTGGCCCACCGCATCGACCACGGCCCCTGGCCGATCGTCGAGGGGCCTGGGCCCGATCCCGAAACCAGCCAGCCCCAGCCCGCCGATGCCGCCGCCGTCGCCCTGGCCCGGGTGCTGCGCCATCGCGACACCCTGCTGCAGCGCAACCCCCTTGGGGCCGGAGGCTTTGCCCTGCCCCTGCGCACGGCCCTGGGCAACCTGGTGACGTCAACGGCGTTGGCGCCCCCGGCAGGCAGCGCCGCTGGCCTGCGCCAGCTGCGCGATCGCATCAGCGTGCCGCGGGACATGCCCCTCCATGCCGCCCGCCTGCTGCGCCAGGCCCTGGAGCGCACCGCCAGCCTCGATCCGCTCACCCCCCAGGCCCAGGGGGGCGCCATCCCCGTGCCCCACCGCCGCGACCAGGATCCGCGACCGTTCCTGGCGGCCGGATCTAGCGTTTAAGCAGGTTCCATCCCCCCGAAAACCGCTTGGATCGCCCCCCATGGGCTTCGCTGCTTGCCCTTGGCCTGGCCTGGGGCTGGACGGGCCTCGCGCTGCCTCCAGCCGGCCAGGGCCTGGAACTGCGTGGTGCCACCGTGTTTCAGCGGGCCCCCTGGCGGGTGGACCTGGTGAGCTACACCACCACGGTGGGCCAACCCCGGGCCGAATACTTCTTCACCGTGGACTTGGCCGAGGATGCGGGCGCCTCCCTCGGGGAACTGCAGATCCGCCAGACCAGCGGCGTCGACCGGCAATTTCAGTTCAGCCCGGAGCGCACCGAGGCCTTCCTGGGCCGCCCCAGGCAGCGGGGCCTGGCTGTGCCGGTGCAGGCCAGCTTTTCCCAGCGGGAGCGCCTGGTGAGCGTGCGGTTTCCCGAGCCGGTGCAACCCGGCTCCACCGTCACGGTGCGACTCAAGCCCTGGACCAACCCTGACGTGGCCGGCACCTACCTATTCCAGGTCACGGCGATGCCGGCGGGTCCGAATCCCACCCCGGCCCCCGTCGGTTTCGGCACCCTGCGCATCTACGAGCGCGACTGGCGCTAGGGCAGCAGGGAGGAATGGTGGTGCAACACCTGCCATTGGCCATCGCTGAAGCCGTAAACCAGGGTGTAGCGCGCCTGCACGGCACC
>JAGYNF010000339.1 GCA_018400215.1 Cyanobium sp. M55B138
GCGCGCCGAGCAGCAACAGCAGCGCACCCGCGAGCGCCGGCCGGATCTCTACGCCCGCTGGCAACAGCAGCAATAGGGCTTAGGCCTGACCCTGCTGCAGCCCCCGCAGCGCCGTGAGCAGGGAGGCCGGGCTCTGGGGGTCCACCATCAGCACACTGCCACCGGGGGCCTGGGCCATCGCCTCGCCCATGGCCATCCAGTCGCGGGCCAGCAGCAGCCGGATCGCCTCGGTGGCCTGCGGGTTGGCCTGCATCGCCTCGGCCAGGCGGGTGGCGGCGTCGGCGCGGGCCTGGGCCAACAGGGCCTGCTGCTGGGCCTGGGCCTCGGCCTCCATCACCAGGGCCTGCTGCTTGGCCTTGGCATCCAGCACCAGCGCCTCCGCCCGACCCCGGGCGGCATTGAGCTGGGATTCCTTCTCCCCCTCGGAGCGCAGGATCGCCGCCCGCTTCTGGCGCTCAGCGGTCATCTGCTGCTCCATGGCCTGCTGCACCCCATGGGAGGGCTGGATGTCGCGCAGTTCCACCCGGGTCACCTTCACGCCCCAGGGGTCGGTGGCCTGATCCAGCTCGCGCAGCAGGGCCTCATTCACCTCCTGGCGGGTGGTGAAAGTCTGATCCAGGTCGAGCTTGCCCATCTCGGCGCGGATCTGGGTGAGCACCAGGTTCACCATCGCCGCCTGCAGGTTGTCGACGCCGTAGTAGGCGCGGGCGTGCTCCAGCAGTTGCCAGTACACCACCGCATCCACCTCGATCGCCACGTTGTCGCGGGTGATGCACTGCTGGGGGGGGATGTCGAGCACCCGCTCCTTGAGGGATTCGTGGCTCACCACCTTCTCCACCACCGGCAGCACGAACGACAGCCCCGGCTGCAGCTGGCGGTCGTATTTGCCCAGCCGCTCCACCAGCCGCGACTGGCCGCCACTGGTGACCTTGACGCTGTTGAGGCCGAGCACGGCGATCACAAACACGGCCGGCAGGCTCAAGAGGGGATCCATGGCAGCGGGGACGGCGATTTGCCACCAGGCTAGGCAGCATGGCCACAACCGATCCCCTGCACCGGAGCTCTGCCCATGCCCGCCCTGGCCCCCCTGATCTGGTTGCTGCTGGGGCTGGCGTTGCTGGCCCTGGAGTGGCTGGGCGCCGAATTCGAGGGGTTGCTGGCCGCGGCCGTGGCCGCCCTGGCCCTGTCGGTGGCCACGGCCCTGCTGCCCCAGGTGGCGGTGGCCATCCAGGTGCTCAGCTTCGTGGGGCTCACCGCGGTGCTGCTGCTGGCGCTGCAGCGCTGGTCGAAGCGGCGGCGCGAGCGGGCCATCCCCATGGCGCCCAGCGCCGAGCTGGCCGCCGTGATCAGCGGCTTCGAGGGCGAGGGGAACGGCCGGGTGCGCTGGCAGGGCCAGAGCTGGGCCGCCACCAACCTTGAACCCGATCAATCCTTGCGGCCGGGCGACACCGTGGTGGTGATGGGGCGGGA
>JAGYNF010000034.1 GCA_018400215.1 Cyanobium sp. M55B138
AATGGATTGGGTCCCGGCCCATTTTCCAAAGGATCCCCATGCCCTTCAAGAGCACCGTGGGTGACTATCAAACAGTCGCCACCCTGGAGACCTTCGGCTTCCTCCCGCCGATGACCCAGGACGAGATCTATGACCAGATCGCCTACATCATTGCCCAGGGTTGGAGTCCCCTGGTCGAGCACGTTCACCCAAGCCGCTCCATGGCGACCTACTGGTCGTTCTGGAAGCTGCCCTTCTTCGGCGAGAAGGATCTGGGCGTGATCGTGAACGAACTCGAGGCCTGCCACCGCGCCTACCCCGACCACCACGTGCGTCTGGTGGGCTACGACGCCTACACCCAGAGCCAGGGTTCCTGCTTCGTGGTGTTCGAAGGCCGCTGAGCCCCGAACCCCAGCTCAGTTCACTGATCACACGGGGTGATCACCCAGGGTCCCGACTGCAATCGGGACCCCTCTTCATCCAAAAGATTCCTTTCGACGGGCGGACATGGCCAGCACATCCAGTCGGGAAGCGGCGCTCCAGCGCCGCAAGGCCCTCACCACAGGCGGCAAGACGGCCGCGGGTCGCTTCACCTCTGGCCCCAGCCGTGTGCGCAGCGTCACGGACGCCCGTCCCACCCGCACCACCGGAGCGGTCAATCCGGCCCCCCGCGCCAGCAGCGTGGCTCCCACCCGCAGCAACCTCAGCAACCTCACCAGCCCAAGTGGTGCTGCTCCGGCCCGCCGCGCCGGCCAGCGGGTCAGCAATCCCAGCCGGGATTTGGTGCTGGCCAGGCGCGAGGCCCTCAGCCGCGGCGGCAAGCGCGCCAACACCTCCAAGGACCGCAGCCGGGCGGACGTGGTGCATCAGACCCCGCGCCAGGCGGCACCATCCGCCGAGGCCAAGTGCAAATGCCAGGAGCGCAAGCCAGACACCGCAGCGGTGGCCGCTCCCGCCAGCCGAGGCGGTGCGGGCCTGAGCCTCAGTGCTCCGCGCTCCGGCAATGGCGCCGATCGCCGGGTGCAGCGCAAGGCCAGCGCCCAGCACAACCCCAGCCGGGCCCTGGTGCTGGCCCGCCGTGAAGCCCTCTCCAAACGCGGCAAGTCGGCCGCCATGCCCAGCTCCAGCAGCGCAGCTGCGGTGGCCCGGCAGGGCAACCCCGACCTCAGCACCCGGGAGCTTGCCCTGAAGGTGCGCCATCTCAAGAGCAAGGTGGGCAGCGCCGGCCAGTCCCGCAGTGGCGGCACCCGCCCCACCGGCCCCAATCGCAACGGTGCCCGCCAGGCCCTGGCCGCCGAAGCCCATTGGAAAGTGGGGGTGAGCGAAACCACGGCCGGCCAGGTTGTCACCGGCACCCAGGCCAACCGCTCCACCAAGACCACCGGCAATGAGGCGGCCACCTGCCGTGCCATCACCGGCACCGAGTATCTCGGCGCCGAGGTGTTCCAAACCTTCTGCCAGAGCGATGCACCCACCCGCCAACCGGCGAAGGTGCGGGTCAGCGCCACCAGCCATGGCAACCGGGTCACTGGCAATGAGGTGGGCCGCTCCGACAAGGTCACCGGCGATGAACCCGGCACCTGCAAGTTGGTGACCGGCACGGAATATGTGTCGGCCAACCAGGCCTCCAGCTACTGCGGCACCGTGCCCTCCACCCCCCGCAAGGTGGGCCGCAGCCAAACCGCCGCCGGCCTGGCTGTCTCCGGCGTGATGGTGGGCCGGTCCGAGAAGGTCACCGGCGATGAGGCCGGCTCGGGCCAGCAGCTCACCGGCGACCAATACCTCGGGTCTGAGCCCTTTGCCCCGGGCCGCGCTGCCCCCAAGGTGGCCAGCCTCCACACCCTGCGCGGCACCGGGATCACCGGCACCCACGTGGGCCGCAGCGACCAGGTCACCGGCGATGAGCCCGGCAGCTGCCGCATGGTGACCGGTGATGAGTACGTCGGCAGCCAGCAATACGAGCAGTTTTGTGGGGCCAAGCCCGCAGCCGAACCGGCCAAGGTGGGCTTCAGCGTCACCAACCGGGCCCAGGTGGTGAGTGGCACCCGCACGGGCCGCAGCAGCAAGGTCACCGGCGATGAGCCCGGCACCTGCAAGGCCGTGACCGGCACGCCCTATGCCGGCCTGGAGCAGGCCTCCGATTACTGCAACACCGCCCAGGTGCGCCAGGTGCGTGAACGCACCCCCATGCGGGGCAGCAACCGCATGAGTGGCATCCAGCCCGGCATTGGCGGCGTGATGACCGGTGCCGAGCGGGGTGCCTGCGAGGACGTGACCGGAACCCCCTACGTGGGGGTGGATCAACAGGTCGGGGTCTGCGCTGCCGCCGCTGCAAGCGACCCTGATTTTCCCAAGCCCCTGGATGGCAGCCAGCCCTGGCAGCAGTTCAGCGTGCAGTCACCGGCGCAGGTCGCCCAGCAGGCCCGCGAGCGCAGCTCGGGCGTGACCGGCACCAGCTACGAGCTGGGCAGCCGCATCACCGGCCCCTTCGACATGGCTGGTGGCAAGGTCACCGGCACCGAGCAGTTCCGCTTTGACCGCCGCGGTGCCCAGCTCTCCCGCGGACCGGTTGCCCCGGCCGCGCCGGTCTCCGTCGATGAGGACGCGCGGCCGGTTTCCCGGGTGACCGGTGAAGGCATCTCCGCTGGCCTGAAGATCACCGGTGACGACTGGGACCGGGGTAAGCGCGTCACCGGCACCGAAGGGGTGTCGGCCCGCCGCCGCAATCCCACCCGAGCCGGTTCGAGCCGCTCGATGCCCTCCGCCCAACCCAAGCGCAACGAAACCGTGCCCGAACCCGTGGGTCGCGTCACCGGCTCCTGCGGCAGCACCACTGCCGGCTCCCTGATCACCGTCTCCGGCGGAGCCCGCGGCTGATCCACCATGCCCCGACGTCCGGCCGCAGCCGAGAGGCCCCTGGCACCCACGGCACCCCGCCGTCGCCCAGGGGTCACCGCCACCCCTGGCCCGGGATCTCCAGGCGACGCCAATCCCAGCGGTGACACCGCCACCGGTGTGCCCCTGCGCGGCACCCGGGCCCGGGCGGCCCTGCAACAGGCCCACGCCAGCAGCCCCAGCGGGCCTGCCAGCCGCCGGGTCCGGCGCCCCTCCCCTGGGGCCAGCGGTTCGCACCATCCCCTCACCAACGCCGCAGCCAATGCGGCACTGCAGGCCTACGACACGGCGATCAAGCAGCGCTTTGATCGGATCGTGCCCGTGCTCAAGAGCCTTTCGGCGCTGCAGCACGACGATGACTTTGTGAAGCAGGCCCAGCGCCTGGCCCAGGCGGAGTTGGGCTATGCGCTGCCCCTGCCAATCCTGGAGACAGCCTGGGTGAGCCAGCTGGACATGCGAACCCTGTTCGCCTGGTGTGTGTTTGAGGCCTACGAGCAGACCAGCATCGAGTTCTTCACCTGCGACCCCCTAGCCGGCCAGGCGGGCACGGCAGCGGCGGCGGAGTTCGACAGCTTCCTGCTCTCCTGCGGCTTCCACCTGCTGGATGTGACCCCCTGCGCCGATGGACGGCTTGCCCATGCCATCGCCTACGGCCTGCGGCTGCCCTTCAGCTCCGTGCGCAGACGTCCCCACGCCGGGGCCCTGTTCGATGTCGAGAACACGGTGAAACGCTGGGTGAGCACCGAGCATCGCCGCTATCGCGAGGGCGTTCCCAATCCTGCCCATGACGACACCCGCTATCTGAAGGTGGTGCTCTACCACTTCAGTTCAATCGATCCCAGCCACGAAGGCTGCGCCGCCCATGGCAGTGACGACAGCCTGGCCGCCAGCTGTGGGCTGGCCCGGCTCAAGGATTTCCAGCAGGCCGTGGAGAACAGCTTTTGCTGCGGTGCCTCGGTGGACCTGTTGCTGATGGGCATCGACACCGACACCGACGCCATCCGCGTGCACGTGCCCGGCATGGATGGCAGCACCCGGCTCGACCAGTGGCTCGATGCCCAGGATGTCTACGCGGCCACCCAGCACCTGGCCGCTGATCAGGCCCGCCACCGCATCGCCGAATTGGTGCAGCAGGCCGCTGCCTCCAGTGCCGACCCGGGCATGGTGCGGTTGGTGAGCCGCCTGCTCGAGCACAACCTCTCCCAGATCGACTATGTGCGCCAACTGCACGGTGGCCACTACAGCGATGCCGGCCACGCCGAACGGTTCATTGGCGTGGGTATCGGTTTCAAGGAAATCCACCTGCGCAACCTCACCTACTTCGCCTACATGGACACGGTGGAAGAAGGGGCTGCCGATCTTGATGTGGGTGTCAAAATCTTCAAGGGCCTGAATGTGTCCCGCGGGCTGCCCATTCCCGTGGTGTTGCGCTTCGATTACCACGGCCAGGTGCCGGGGGCCCGCGAACGGGCCCTGCGCCACTCCCAGCGCGTGCTGGAGGCGATCCGCAGCCGCTATGCAGACCTCTGCCAGCAGGGGTTGCTGCACGCCCTGATCAGCGTGCGCGATCGGGACACCCACGTGCCCGCCGAGACCGTAGGTTCCACCATCACCTTTGCAACTGGAGGAGGACACTGAGATGTTGATCTGCAAAGTGGTGAAACCACTGGTGTCCACCAATCGGATCCCCGATTTTGAGCACAAACACCTTCAGGTGGTGCTCGATGGCAGCACCCAGAAGGTGGCCGTCGATGCGGTCGGCGCCATTCCCGGTGACTGGGTGATCTGCGTGGGCAGTTCAGCCGCCCGGGAGGCCGCCGGCAGTAAGTCGTATCCCAGCGATCTCACCATTGTTGGCATCATCGACCACTGGGATCCCGAAGCCGCCAAGGCCGATGCCGAGCGCATCGCCGCAGGAGGGCCGTAATGGAAATCATGCAGGTGATCGGTTCCCTGGTGTGCACCCAACGGGTCGCCGGTCTCGACCACGCCAACCTGCGGCTGCTGCGCACCCCCAAGGGCAAGGTGAGCGTTGCCGTTGATCCGGTGGGAGCCTCCCCTGGCAACTGGGTGTTCACCGCCAGTGGCACGGCGGCGCGCATGGCGTGCCCCGATCCCACGGTGTTCACCGACCTCACCATCGGCGGAATCATTGATTTCTGGGAGCCCGATGGCTGACTGAACCTCCCGCCCGATCCCCGCAGACCAACCGACTCCTCTCCCCCTTCCCCGCCATGGCCAGCTCCAGCACCCCTGCCGGCACCACCCCCAGCACCCCTGGCAGCACTGCCAGCACCCCTAGCGCCACCCCCAGCAGCAGCGCGGCCGCCGCAACTCCGGTGCCGGCCAAGGCCGCCGTCGCCGCCAGCAAGGCCCTGCCGCCCAGCAGCAGCACCGCTGCACGGGCCACCACGCGCCGCTCCAGTGCCGCCAGCAGCGGCCGCCGGGCCGTGGCCAGCAGCAGCCCCCGGGGCCGCACCAGCACTGCCAGCAGTCGCAGCAGTGGCAGTGGAAGTGGCAGCACCAGTGGCAGTGGCAGCCGACGCGGTGGCGGGGCCGTCAGCAGCCCCAGCGCTGCCCTGGCCGAGCGTCCGGTGCATGGCATCGCCCTGGGCATGATCGAAACCCGTGGCCTGGTGCCTGCCATTGAGGCGGCCGACGCCATGACCAAGGCGGCGGAAGTGACCCTGATCGCCCGGGAATTTGTGGGCGGTGGCTACGTCACCGTGCTGGTGCGGGGGGAGACCGGCGCCGTGAATGCCGCCGTGCGAGCCGGGGCCGATGCCTGTGAGCGGGTCGGTGATGGGCTGGTGGCCGCCCACATCATTGCCCGCCCCCATAGCGAAGTGGAGCCCGCCCTGCACAACAGCGGCGTGAGCCGCCGCCTCTGATGGGCATGGACGCCGTGCATCCGCGCGTCCTGGGCTATTTCGGCCGCGCCCTCAGCCTGGAGCTCACTGCGGTTCAGCAGTACATGACCCAGGCTTGCCTGGCGGAACTCTGGGGTGACCCTGCATCGGCCCAGCGCTTCCGCCACGAAACCGTGGAGGAACTGCGCCATGCCGAAACCCTGGTGCAACGCATGTTGAGCCTGGGAGTGGCCCCGGCCGCCTCCCAGCTGCGGCCGGCTGGCCATGGCCGGGACCTGGTGGAGCTGCTGCGTCAGGACCTCGCCCTGGAGGCCGATCTCGTGGCGCTCTACGCCGAGGCCAGCCGGTTTTGTGGGCTGGCGGCTGACGCCAGCAACGCCGCCCTGTTTCAACAACTCTGGGGCGAGGAGCAGCAGCACGCTGCCCAGCTGGAGGCCTGGCTACAGAGCCTGGTGGGCCCCCAGGCTCTCCTCCCCGATCGGGCCATGTTTTGAGCCGATAGCCACCCCCTAGATTCGATCGCCGCCCCGTCCTGGCCATCCCAGCAGCCAGCCAACCAGACCGACCCCGCCGCATCTGCCCTTGGCCGCCTCCCTGCCCCTCTCGCTCCAGCTGGCCTGGCTGATCCCGATCTACGGCTTCAGTGGCATGGCCCTGGCCCTCCCCTGGGCCTGTGGCTGGTTTCCCCGCAATGGCCAGCGGCCGGCGGCCTACCTGAATATTTTGGTGACGCTGCTGGCCGTGGTGCACGGCAGCCTGGCCCTGCGCGATGTGTGGCTCACCGGTCCCCATCACATCAGCCTGCCCTGGTTTTCGGTGGCCGACCTCAACCTGAGCATCGGCCTGGATCTCTCGCTCAACACCCTCTCGGCGTTGGAGCTGGTGACGTTCATGAGCCTGATCGCCCAGATTTTTGCCCTGGGCTATCTCGACAAGGAATGGGCCCTGGCCCGCTTCTTCGGCCTGCTGGGCTTTTTTGAAGGGGCCCTGAGTGGGGTGGTGCTGAGCAGCAACCTGTTCATCTGCTACTTCCTGCTGGAGATGCTCACCCTCTCCACCTATCTGCTGGTGGGGTTCTGGTATGCCCAGCCCCTGGTGGTGACCGCCGCCCGGGATGCCTTTCTCACCAAGCGGGTGGGGGATGTGTTGCTGCTGATGAGCGTGGTGGCCCTGGCCTCCTGGTCGGGCTCGCTGGAATTCACCGACCTCTACAGCTGGGCAGCGGAGGCCCGCGCCTCCGGCTCGATTTCGCCCCTGGCGGGCACCCTGCTCGGGCTGGGCCTGATCGCCGGCCCCATGGGCAAATGCGCCCAGTTCCCGATGCACCTGTGGCTGGATGAGGCGATGGAGGGTCCGAACCCGGCCTCGATCCTGCGCAACTCGGTGGTGGTCACAACCGGCGCCCTGGTGCTGATGCGGCTGATGCCCCTGCTGCAGCTCTCGCTGATCGCCACGGATGTGCTGCTGGCGGTGGGCAGCATCAGTGCGGTGGCGGGTGCCCTGGTGGCCCTGGCCCAGGTGGATCTGAAGCGGGCCTTCTCCTACTCCACCACCTCCTATCTGGGCCTGGTGTTTGTGGCGATTGCCCTGCAGCAACCGGGCATCGCCCTGCTGCTGCTGCTCAGCCATGGCCTGGCCAAGGCCCTGCTGTTCATGAGTGTGGGCAGCATCATCGCCAGCACCAACTGTCAGGACCTCAGCGAACTGAGCGGCATCGGCCGGCGCATGCCCGCCACCCTCAGTGCCTATCTGGTGGCCGCAGCCGGACTGGTGGGCCTGCTTCCCCTGGGAGCCTTTTGGTGTTTCGGCCAGGCCGTGGGCGCCCTGTTTGACCAATCCCCTGCCTTTGCCGGCATCGTTCTGCTCACCAATCTGCTCACCGCCGCCAACCTCACCCGGGTGTTCCGCTCCGTCTTCCTAGGCCCCCCGCTGCCGAAGACGCGCCGCTGCCCCGAAGTGAACTGGCTGATGGCCCTGCCGATGGTGAGCCTCACGGTGATCGTGCTGCTCACCCCGCTGCTGATGCAGCGGATTGATCCCATTCCAGGCATTGCCTCCTTCCCCCTGCCGGTGGCGGTGGCGGTGGTCCTCAGTGGACTGGGCGGCGTGGGGCTGGGGGCCTGGATTCCCCTCGATCAACTCCGCTCCCGCTCCCGCGTGCAGGCCATCCGCACCGTGCAGGACCTGCTGGCCTTTGACTTCTACACAGAGCGCATCTACCGGCTCACGATTGTGGCCTTCGTGGCGAAGCTGGCCCGCCTCACCGACTGGCTCGATCAGAAGCTGGTGAATGGCCTGGTGGATGGCCTGGGCCGCTTCTCCCTGGCAAGCGCTGAAACGCTCAAGCTCGGCGTGAGTGGCCAGCTGCAGAGCTATGTGCTCACGGTGATCTTGGCGATTGTGGTGTCGCTCACCGCCCTGAGCTGGGTGACTGGTGTGGGGATGCTGCGATGACACTTGCGATGACCACCGATCTGATCCAGCTCAGTGCCAGCCTTCCCCTGCTGTCGCTGCTGGTGGCCGTGCCACTGCTGGGCAGTGGCTTGATGCTGGTCTGGCCGGGTGATCCCAGCCCCAACCGCCTGCGCGAGGTGGCCCTGGTGAGCCTGGGGGTGCAGCTGCTGCTCAGCCTGGTGGTGCTGCTCGCCTTCGACCCCCAGCAGAGCGGCCTGCAACTGCAGGAGCAGCACCGCTGGGTGCCGGGCATCGGCCTCGACTACCGCCTGGGCATCGATGGACTCTCGCTGCCGCTGGTGTTGATCAACGGCGCCCTCACCCTGGTGTCGGTGGTGTGCACCCGGGAATTCAGCCGCCGGCCCCGGATTTATTTCGCCTTGCTGTTGTTGATCAGTGCCGCCGTGAATGGCGCCTTCCTGGCCGACAACCTGCTGCTGTTCTTCCTGTTCTATGAACTGGAGCTGATTCCGCTGTGGCTGCTGATCTCGATCTGGGGTGGGGCCAATCGCACCTATGCCGCCACCAAGTTCCTGATCTTCACCGCCGTGTCGGGCATGTTGATCCTGGGGGCCTTCCTGGGGCTGGCCCTGCTCACCGGCACGGTCGACTTCAGCCTCACGCCCGTGGACACGGAGCGGCTGTCCATGGCCAGCCAGCTGGTGTTGCTGGGGGCGCTGCTGGTGGGATTCGGCATCAAAATGCCGCTGGTGCCTTTCCACACCTGGCTGCCGGATGCCCACACCCAGGCCTCCACGCCGGTCTCGGTGCTGCTGGCGGGGGTGCTGCTCAAGTTGGGCACCTATGGGCTGCTGCGCTTTGGCATGGGCCTGTTCCCCGAGGCCTGGACGCTGCTGGCGCCCGGGCTGGCCATCTGGGCGGCGGTGTCGGTGGTGTATGGCTCCCTGGCGGCCATTGCCCAGCGGGATATGAAGCGCATGGTGGCCTACAGCTCGGTGGGCCACATGGGCTACGTGCTGTTGGCCGGGGCCGCCGCCACCCCGGTGGCCCTGCTCGGCGCCGAATTTCAGATGGTGAGCCATGGCTTGATCTCGGCCCTGCTGTTTTTGCTGGTGGGCATCGTCTACCGCAAAACCGGCAGCCGCGACCTCGATGTGCTGCACGGCCTGCTCAATCCCCAGCGCGGTCTACCCCTCACCGGCAGCCTGATGATTCTGGGCGTGATGGCCAGTGCCGGCCTGCCCGGCATGGCCGGATTCATCTCGGAGTTTCTGGTGTTCCGCGGCAGCCTCAATGCCTTTCCCCTGGCCACCCTGCTGAGCATGGTGGGGTCGGGCCTGACGGCGGTGTATTTCCTGATGCTGGTGAACCGGGCCTTCTTCGGACGCCTGGCCATCACCCCGGCGGATGATCCAGTGCGCCATGCCCGCCTGGATGTGCAACTGCCGGCGGTGGCGCCGCGGGAAACCATTCCAGCCATCGGCCTGGTAGCGGCGGTGGTGGTGCTGGGCCTGGCACCGGTGAGCTTGGGCCGGCTCAGTGAGGCCACCACCACCGCCATGGCCCAGCTGCCGCTGCTGCTCGCGGCCTACAGCCAGGGGGGAATCAGCTGATGCCCGTGATCTCCGCCCAACTCACCCGCTCGGGGCCGATGCCCTCGCCGGAGCACCTGGTGGGCCAGCTGCTGGCGGGCGAGACCCTCCTGGAGGACACGCCCGACCACGTGCTGGAGGTGGTGGGGGTGCTGGAGAGCTATGGCGAAGTGCTGGATGCCTACAGCATCAATCTGATTTATCAGGCGGAGCAGCAGTTTCTGAATCCATTTCCCATTTTCAAGTTTTTCGACGGTGATCTCAATCTCGCCAAACTCTGGCGCCATCTCAATCACGACCGCATCAACTTTGAATATGCGGAGTACTGCATGAAGGCCATGCTGTGGCATGGCACCGGCGGCCTGGATGCCTATCTCGACAGCCCCGCCTTCGCCCGCGATTGCGCGGTGATCATCGGCCGCAAGCGGCGGCGCGATCCACTGCTGGCCCTGCTCGATCCCCTCGCCCCCAGCTTCCTGCCGGAGCTGATTCGCACTGCCGCCACGGTGCACGCCCTGGGCCAGTTCTGGCGGGTGATGAGTGACCTGTTTCTGGATCTGGCCCGGGCAGAACGGGAGGGCCAGGTGCGCTCCATCGCAGCCGTGGTGGCCTTCATCCAGCAGGGGCTGGTGGCGGCCGCTGCCCTGCCCATCACCTACGGGGTGAGCGTGGCCGGAGAGCACCATTGGATCTTGCCACCGGAAGCCTCACTCACCTTTCTGGTGGATGTGGCCCTTCCCTATGTGGAGGCGGTGTTCCTGCGCGGCATGCCCTTCTTTGGCACGGTGAGTTTCAACGCCCAGGCCGAGCAGATTTCCCCCGACCAGGGCCGCTTTGCCTACGGGGCGCTCTATGCCGACCCCCTGCCCACCATGGGGGCGGGGATACCACCGAGCCTGTTGATGCAGGACATGTACCGCCACCTGCCGGAAGCGCTGCACCGCTGGTACCTGAAGCGCGGCCGGGGGGAGGGCGATATCCACGTGAAGATCTGTCGCAGCTTCCAGAAGTCGATGTTCTGTGTCACCAATGCCACCGTGAACGGCACCATGCCCCACCCGCTTGACAGCAGCGATCCCGAGCAGCAGGCCGCCAACCGGGCCCACGCCCAGGCCTGGGCGGCCCGCCTCTGCGTGGCCCGCACCGATTGCCTGGAAGGGGAAAACCCTGTGCTGGCCTAGGGTTAACCCATGAATCAGCCCTGGACTC